>JBBRJN010000082.1:0-9591 GCA_038219365.1 Kiritimatiellia bacterium
TTCCATGATGTCCACACCGAAGAGGTTATTGATGATGATGGACTTGAGGATGAAGTATCTGCATGCCGAAGCCTCGGTGCCGGCAGGACGTTCGCCGCGATGCTTGCCGATCTGGGCAAGGATGTCGCTGAAATCGCTGAATTGCTTGGGATGGTGTGGTTTGTCGGCGAGGTCCTCCAAAAATCGGTCCATCCGCTCCAGGCAGTCGCTGTAAAGGGTCTCCAGGATGCGCAGGGCGGCGAAAAGAAACGCGCCGGAACCGCAGGTGGGATCCAGGATGGTGATGCCAGGTTCAATCTTCTCGTTGGACTTTTCGGGAATCCGGCCGGCGATGGCGTGCCAGAAGGCGCGAAGCAGTTCCGGCCCTTCGGCATTGGTGATGGCGTCGCGGGCAAATTGCCAGATGTCTAGGTTGAGGGTGACGAGGTCGTTGATCTCATGGACCTCGCCCTTGCGCAACTTCTCTCGGATGTCGAGACAACGCTGACGCCGCGCCACAACTTCGCGCCATGTTTCGGTCGGCAAGGCGTAGGTTTCGGGGGCAGTCTTGTTCCAACCATCGCGTTTGGATACGTCCTTCACGCCTGCTTCTATCTCGGCCGGCAAGGACAGCGGCTCGGCGCGTCGATTGTGGTCCCGGTGGTTGACCCGATCGTAGTCGCACGTCACGCCGTGGCCGACTGCGGGGTAGATGTAGCGGTCGGGGTCGTCGCGAAGCAGGCGCCACAAGGCGCTGTCGGGCTTGAAGGCGATGGCGCACTTCTTCCGGGCGGCGTCGAACAGGTACGGGATGATCGTGTTCTTGGAGATGTACTCGGTGATGTCTTCCTTGGTGTAGTACGCCCCCATCTGCTTCTGGTTGATGTACTTCTCGAAGATGTAGCCGACCACGTCCGGGTTGATTTCGTTGTCGGTACGGCAGGGACGCTCGTCGAGGTGCCATGAATACAGATCAAAGAAGTCGAAGAGTTTCTCAAACGCCTGGTCCGGAATCTCGATGTCAGGGTAATCCGTCTCAAGCTTGTGCCCTTCAAAGAAGCCCCCATTGAGATACGGGACCGTGCCGAGAAGTTTCTCAATGGTGGAATCAAGTTTGCGCTCGTCCGCCGCCTTGCCAAGGCCGTCGTGGAAAAGACGCAGAAGGAAATAGCGGTAGAAAGACTGGAACTTGTCTTTGCCCCTGGCCTGCTGGACCATGACCATCCGATTGCGCAGGTAGTCGGTGTCGCCGTCGAGGAAGCCTTTCTTCTGGATGAAGTACACGAACATCAGGCGGTTGAGCATCAGGGACGTGTACCACTGGAGGTCGGGATGGGGTTCCAACTTGCCATCCACCTTGACTGGCGGGGGGAATCCACTGATGAGTTTCAAAAAGGCGGTGTGTTCGGCCTTGAAACGCTCGTAGAACTTCTTCGTGACTTTGTCCACGTCGAAGGCTTCGCGATTGCGGCCCGTGATGTCCGGCAACGTGAGCGCTTCCTCTTCCTGCAAACTGACCGCGATACGTTCAAGGCGTTGGATGAGCGGGTCGCCGGATTGGGAAACGTCGAAGCGGTGGTCGCGGCTGGCAAGGGGCTTGCCCGCCTCCCGGCGGACCCAGTGCCATACCTGTTGCCCGGATGGTTCGTCGGCGTAGATGACGAAATGTTCGCGGACGGACTTCGTTACCTGGTGGTCAATCTTCAGGCGGGTAGGGCGGTCCAGCATGGAACGGCAGACGAATACGACGAAGCCCCGTTTCTGTGCGATGGCCGTCAGACTGACAGTGCTGCCGTCAACGGGAATGTCGAGGTGGGCTTGATGCTTGTCCCAACCCAGGTGCTCGTAGAAGAGGGTCTTGAAGTCGAAGGACTTCAAGGTCTTCCGAACGGCGGCAACGTCAATCTTCATCGGGGTGTACTCTCCAATTCCTATGTCGGACGTGCGGCGATACCGCACTCGTTGAGAAAATCACACTGCCGGCAGCGCTTGGTCCGGCGATCCAGCTCTTTGGCGACGCCAAAGCAGCCGGGGTGTCTGACAGGGGCGGCTTCGGGCGAGGACTTGGGAGTCAGCCGCCAGGAGAAGCCCTTGAACCATTGGCCGACACTGGACATGTGTTTGCCCAGACTGGCGGTGATGTCGCCAGCGTGGTCGAGGGCCTCGCCGAAGATGTGGATGGCATTGCCGATTCCACCGGTGATAGCGAGCAGCCCCATGACGTACACGCCATAGTCCTGCCAGAAGGAGCCTTCGCCCGAGTCTTCTGCGGTGACTTCAAGCCGAAGGCCATGCTGAACCGTCAGTTCTTTGAGAACGCGCGAGAGCGCGTGATAGCCTTCCCGTGTGCAAGCCTTGCGCTCGTCTTCGGTGAACGCTTGGTCTCTGGGTTTCCTGAAGCGGAACGTGAAGACGGCGACCTCGCCGCTGTCCGGAGATTGGACGGCGTGTCCGGTATTTCGAAGTCCAAGCGAGCAGATGACATGGGGTTCCGTGCTGCCAGCTTCCTCTGTCACGCGGCAGAGGCGGGCATCGGCCCGGAGGGCGATCGCCAGGTCGGCAAGCTCCTGGTCGCCGATACCGCTCTTCAGTTGGCGGTTGAGCGTGTCGGTGGCGGACTGGAGCAAGGGAAACTTGTAGATGTCCTCGATCGCATTGCGAAGTTCGGGCAGATCGAAGAGCGTGCCTTTGACTTCCTGGGCGTAGGCTTTGAGGCGCTCGTAGGTGCGGAAGCGCGCGCCGGATGGGCGGCCGAGTTGACCGCCGACGGATTTCTCGGTTTCCACGATGAGCGTGACGCCTTTGGCGACCATTTCGTGGTGGTCTTCGTGACGGGGCACGGCAGGCGTATCAGGTGCGCACTCGGCAGCCTTCAGAATGGCGAACTGGGATTCGGTGACGCTCTTGCCGGTCTTGTCGATCCAAGCCAGCGCATCGTTACCATCGGCGGTGCGCAGATAGACGAGTGCGCCTTCCGGCTGGTCCGGGCGCGGCAGATGGGGCCGCGTGGAGTAGACCACGTTCGGCATGGCCGGGATGATCTTCTCGAGTTCGGGGTCGCGGTCGATGGCGTTTTTCCAGATCTGGTAGGCATACGACGCGAGATCGACTTCGGTGTCGTCGTCGCCGTCCAGAATGCCCGCTTTCTCCGTAAACAAATCACGCACGGCCTGTGAGTCGGTCTGATCCTCGAAGAAGGCCTCGTCAGCGCCGACGACCTCGGCATTCTCCTGGAGGCGCTGCCGCACGCGGGAGCGCAGGCGGATGATGCGCTCGACGCCATCCGCCGGCAAGAACGAGTAACAGAGAATGGTGTCGGACTTCTGGCCGATACGGTCGACACGGCCGGCACGCTGGATGAGCCGGATGATGGCCCATGGCAGGTCGAAGTTGACGACGACGGAACAGTCTTGGAGATTCTGACCCTCGCTGAGCACGTCGGTCGCGAGGATGATCCGCAACTCGTCGTCGCGAGAGACCGCGTCGCGCTTGCCGTTGCTGACCGGGCTGAAGCGGTAGGCGGCGGCGGTCGGGTCTTCCGAGTCGCCGGTGACGCCTTCGAGCGCCGTGAACCCCCTGGCTTTAAGCTGCTCGGTTAGATAGTAGACGGTGTCGGCGAACTGGGAAAAGAGCAGGACTTTATCCGTCGGGTGCCTATCCTCCAGGAGGGCCAGCAGGGCTTGGAGCTTGGCGTCGCGGGCGGGATCCCAGCCGCCGGCGTTCTTGAGCACCTGCATCAGGTTTTTGGCGTCTTTCAGCAAGTCTTCCGCGAGATCGGGTGCGAACAAGTCCGGTTTCAGCCACTTGAAACGGCGGCGGAATTGGGCCGCATAGGTGTCGTAGATGTCCGAGGCTCTGGCGCGGAGCTCCTTTTCGGACATCACCTGGCGGACCGTTGACAGAGGGTCGCGCTCCGAACCGTCGTCGTCCGTGTCAGCGGCGGCGTCCCAAAGACCGGGGTCCTCATCGCCTGCGGCCTCATCGAGCAAGCCCATGTCCTGCGTGCCGATGGGAAGCGGCAGCCCTTTCTCGATGGCGTGCAGGCAGATGAAGTTGCGCAGGATGTGGCGTTCGACAGACAGGATGAACGAATGGCCGCTGCTTTCCAGGCGCTTGAACAGGTTTGTGCGGCAGAAGCCCTTGAGCCGCGTGCCGGCCCGGGACAGGTCGGCCAGCACCTTGGCTTCATCGGGCGTGGGCGACTTATGCGAGGAGGCTTGCTGATAGTTGCCCAGACCGTAGCGGGGCAGCGTCAGCCGGTTGACAGCGTCGACCACGTCATCGGCAAACAGGCGGGCGTACTGGTCACCCGGATCCTTTTCGGTGATCTTGAAAGGCACCGTCTTGGGCACGCGCGTAGGGAAGTAGGAGCGGGAACCGTCAGCGAACTCCAGATATTTGCGCGACCGCTCCGGATCAAATTTGGCGTAGTTTTCCTGAATGAAGCTACGTGTGCGGCGGACGAGATACAGCCGCATGAGGTCGCGCCAATCGTCGGGGTACTCGCTCTTCTCAAAAGCGGCGAGCGACCGGACCGGACATTGATGACGGCGGATAAACTCCGTCTCGCCAATTTCGCGAAGCAACCGCTCGGGGCGGATGCCGATATCCTTCTGCTCGTCGATAAACAGGCGGAGCTGATTGGAGAGGTCGAGATACGTCTTGTTGTAGGGCGTTGCGGAAAGAAGAATCACACGGCTGTCGTTGGCGGCGATGTACTCGGCAATCGCGCGGTAGCGGCGGCCTTCGCGGTTACGCAGATTGTGGCTTTCGTCGATCAGGACCAGACGGTAACGACGCAGATTCGGCAACTCACGCTGAACCTTTGTGACCGGCAACACGAGTGCGCGGAGTCGATACTCCTGTTTATAGTCCTCCCACATGTGGACCAGGTTCTTGGGACAGATGATGAGTGTTTCGACACCGTGGTCATCTTCAAAAATGCGGGCGAGCGCCGTCGCCATCAGCGTTTTGCCCAGACCGACCACATCGCCGATCACAACGCCACCGCGCTTGTTCAGGTGATGGGCGGCGATTTTGACCGCCGCTTTCTGGAAGTCGAAGAGCCGATTACCGAAATCGCTCGGAATGCGGAACTCCGACAAACCGGCGCGGGCTTCTTGCGACAGATGGTAGGCGGTTTTGATGTAGATATGGTAAGGGGGGATCGCGACTTCACGCGCCCAACTCTCATTGATGATGGTGACGAGTTCGTTCGAGATGTCCACGCAAAAGCGGTCGGCCCAACGGTCTTCAAACCACTTCGCAAGCTTGTCGCATGCGTCATGGTCCATCACATCGACGTTCAATTCGCCTTGTTTGGAGAGCCCCGCAAAGGTCAGGTTGCTACTGCCCAGATAACCGATTTGGGGGTTGATTGGGTCTTGCCGAAAGAGCAGATAAAGCTTTGCGTGAAGGGGATGGCGAAGAAAGAGCTTCACAACGACCTTGCGCGCCGTGATTTGTGCCGCTAAACGCCGGAGTCCTTCTTCATCGGCATTCGTGGGGATGCCGATTGTCAACTGGTCCCTGAAATCCTGGGCGAGTTTCTTCTTGAGCGCGATAGCGGTTGCCTGATCGATTTGATCGTCAGTTGAAGCGGGGCCGACAGTCCGGCGCAGTTGGTCTTGCGGCATCTGCTGCATGCCGACCAGAAGACGGCAACAGTGGCCCTCTCCGCCCGACCATTTTTCAATTTGATTGTGGAGCTGACGCCAACCGCGAAGATTGAAGTACCCGACGCAGAAATCAGCCCGTTCGCACAGGGAGAGTGTCTCCTGTAGGGCAGGCAAGAGGCTATCTGTGATGTTGTCGAAGATGCGTGGCATCAATCATCCCTTCGACAAGAGAGCTTTGAGATGGAGGGCCAACGGTGCGAAGTCCCCCGTCACGATGTCCCAAAGAATGCTGTAGTCTACAGCGTCGTAACCGTGGATCAGATGATTGCGCGTGCCGACGATCTCCCGCCAGGGGATCTCGGGGTGTGCCGTCTGTAGGGGCTCGGAAATCCTGGAGGCGGCCTCACCGACGATTTCAACTAGTTTCAGCGTGGCGAGGAAGAAAACTCGGTCGGTCTCGATGTCTTCACGCGTATGGCCTTTGGCGAGGGCGACCGCTTCCTCGACGTGGTCGAGCATCTGACGGAGCGTGATGGTGTCGTCATGCCGCGACATAGACCGCCTCCGCTTCGCTCATCACCTCGGCCCTGAAGTACTTGCTCAGACTGCCGGGTGTGTTCAGATCCACCGTGTGGCCGAGAAGGGCCGAAAGTTCGTCCTGCATCCTGATGAACGCCAAACCGACATGGACGCCGGGGTGAAACTCGACCAGTACGTCGATGTCGCTCTCGGGCCGGAAGTCGTCGCGGAGAATGGAGCCGAAAAGCGCCAGACGGCGAATGCCGTTGGCGCGGCAAAAGGGCTCAATCCGCTCCCGCGAAATCTCAATGCCGTGCAGTGTCATGGTTCATTCTCCTTGTGCCCGTGGAGCCGCGTATTCTCACCCCCCGTACGATCTGACGAAAATACGGGTCTGATACGTATTCAAAACGTTTCAGACTGTAGCAGGGCGTGTTCAAAAATACCAGTTAAAAGGGGGTTCATCTCAACCTGACAACCGGGCAACCCCGCACAAAAAGGCCAGGGCTTCACGGCTTATCAGAATCGCGACCATTCGGCATGTCATGCGGATCGGCGGTAAAGCGGTCGAACTTCTCGCGGCACCATTCGCTGAACGCTTCAGGCGAGAAATCGGCTATCAATTTTTCAATCACGCCTTGCGTTCTGAAGATTTCTCGCTCCTGCGCGAGTCCCGCAAAACGGATTCCGGCTGTTCCGCCAGACGCACGCGCGGCGGCATGAGTACGGCGTCTCCCCGTTTCCATCCAGTCTCAACCACGCACACCCGCACAAGTCGATTGGCGTCCGTCGGCACATCGAACGTGCACGTGTAGTTGTCTAACCGCGCAATGGGGATTTCGAGAATCTTGCCGACCGCGCCGACGGGCGTTAAGCGGAAATGCGTCTCAAGCCATTGCAGAAACGCATCCGGCAAGAGGCGGAGCGCCTCAAGTCGCGGGCTCAGGGATCCGGGTGCTTGTTCCGTAAAAGCATCACGCAATTCGACGATATCCCTCAACAACTGACGTTTGCACATTTCCTGTATGATTTTGGCCGAATGTCTTTCGGCGGCCGCTTCGCCTATCTCGCGGGCAAGGGCCGCCAACGCTTCGCCGCGGGCTGAGGCGATGCGACAGGCTTTTTCATAGCGGGCCAAGGCGGCGTCCACGCGGCGCATTCGGGTATCAGGCCTTTTCGGCGTTTCACTCGGCTTGCCGTGTGCCTTTGCCTGCTTCGCGCGACTGGCGGTGACTTTGCGCTTTTTCTGTTTGGCAGGCATGTCAGTTCTCCTTTGCCGTTTCAATTAGCGGCAGGAAACCGCTGTCCGGCCCTGCGATTCTGAGTTCGTGGTCACCACCCAGCCATTCGTTCTTCGTCAGCTGCTCGGCGCGTCCGCGGGCCTCTTGGGCTTTCTGGTATTCACCCGTTTTAGTGTAGATTCTCGCAACCTCCCGCCAGAAACGGCTGGCCGTATCTGCGGTGGGAGTCTCACGCAGAGCCAGCCGAATGGCCTCCTGATATTCCCTTTTGGCCTTGGGTTCATCCCCCTGCATTCGGTAGAGATCGCCGAGCCGTTCGTACAGATACCGCAGGTTCGCGTCGAGACCAAGCGCCTCGCGCATTTTCGCCTCACCGAGCTGTAGCTCTCCGGCAGCAGTCAGCATGCATCCGTAGTTCCCTGCGAAGATGGCGTTCGCCGGATTCAGCTCAACCGCCTTCCGATGCCATTCAAGAGCCTCCTTTGTACAGCGGTTTTCTGCGCACACAAGGCCAAGTAGATTCGCTGTGCCAGCATCCATGCCGTGGTGCCTTTTGATGTCTTGCAGGACAAGTTCCGCCTCTTCCTGGCGTTGACACCGATAAAGGAGACTGCCTTCGGAACGTTCCATCTCTACCGGCACCGAACCGGTGCGCGACAACGTCTCCCGGATGTCTCGGCGCAAAACCAAGAGTTGTTTTTCCATCGGTGAGGGAATGCGTACTGACCAGGCGTCTTCGATCGACTGCGCTTGCACGAATGCCCCGCCTTCGATGCTGAACCACCAGTGCAGCGTCTTGTCACGGTCCACCCGCAACTTGATGGCTACAGGCGCGCCCCGGTTGACATTTTCAGGCAAGTCGACAAGGACAGCGCCGGTTACTTGCCTCGAATGATGACCGCTGTAAAAAGGCACCAGCATTTTTCGTTGTCCTTGTCGCGGCACGTAAAACTCGGCGGGAACACGGGCGACGCCGTCTTCATCGGGGTAAGGCAAAAGCGTGCCGCTTCTCAACAGCCGGACGGGTTTGTCGTCACGGGTGAGGATGCCGATCTCCTCGGCAATGATAGGCGAAACGATTTCGACTCCGCGTTCATGGCGCCAATAGGCGGCGACAGCCGCACCTTTTGCGACGGATGAATCAAGATCAGGCACTTCCCGTATTTGAACGTTTCCGAAGAGGCTATCTGCGGTACAGAAGGCGCGAGACAGCAACTCCCGCACAAAAGGATTCTTGCACCCGCCGCCATTCAGAAGCACAGCATCAAGGTCGAGTTCGCTCAATCCGGCACGAGCGAGAACCCCGAGAACAGGAAGCATCAGGGACGGGCTGTCGCATGCGTTTGCGTCATTCAAAGAGGCGTTTTTGGGTAACGCAAGGAAGGGCTCCATGCAGGCTTCAAATTCCGTGGAAAAGATTTGGAAGTGACGGGGCAGCTTAATATCCTCGTCGCTTACTGACGACAACTCTGTAACAAACTTCAGGTCCCGGATGCGACGGGCTGTCGGTTTTTCTTCCCTTGCCTTAGTGACAGCGCGGCAAATGCCCTCTTTCAACGCACGGGCAACCGTGGGCGTCAGCGTGTCTTCAATCTTCTGCCGCACGTCTTGCGCGAGTGTGGCCCTTGCGAGGCCGTTGCAGGCTTCAATTTGTGGCCAGACCACCTCACGCATGACTGCCCGGTCAATATCGTCTCCGCCTAAGCGGCGGTATTGGGAAATCGCCAGATTCTCGACGCGCAAACCCGTAGCGGCGTTCTTCGGATCAAAAGAGGCCCGCACGAGAGAAAGATCAAGCGTGCCGCCGCCATAGTCGAAAACAAGGAGGTTCTTGGGCTTTTCCGTGTCGAGCAACCCGGCGGCTCGCCCGTCGTTCAGGAAGTCCAAGAGGGCGGCCACGGGTTCGTCGATCAGCTCTAAGTTGTCGGGTTTAAGTCCTGCAGCCACTGCCGCGTCTCGTGTCTGCCGCCGCCCGACTGCACCAAGAGACGCCGGAACGGTAACGACCACATGCGCCTTGGCAAGGTTGTATTCCGGCAGGGCTTTTGCAGCTTCTTTCAGGAGCCGTCTCAGGATTGTGGCCGTTACTTTTTCAGGCGTATTGTACTCGGGCGCATACGCATGGGGATAAACACGGAATGTCCCCAAGTCGGATTTGACGGATTGAAAAAACGTTTCGCCGTGTCGCAGCAGATGGCCTTTCCGTTTCGGGCGCAGGAATGCCTGGATGAAAT
>JBBRJN010000083.1:0-9577 GCA_038219365.1 Kiritimatiellia bacterium
CATCCGGATTTGTGAACGTTGTAGTCGTGCGTGAATGTCTCGCACCGGCCCTTTTTCAGGGGCGGCTGATCTGAAAGTATTGGTTTGGCACGTCAAATATTCTGATGCAAAGGTGAGTTTTTTGGTATTCTCAACACTGAATGGGAGGACTAGTAAACCATGACGGAACTTTGGTCGCTGGGTGTTTATTTCATTTTATGCATTGCCGTTGCGGCGGCGATGATCGGCGGATCACACGTGCTGGGCCAACGCCACCAGGAGCGCGCCACCGGTACGCCTTATGAGTCCGGGATTCTTAACACAGGTGGTGCGCGCTTACATCTGTCGGTGAAGTATTATCTGGTTGCCGTCTTCTTCGTTATTTTCGATTTGGAAGCGACTTTCATTTTCGCGTGGGCGGTTGCGGCCCGGTCCCTAGGCTGGAGCGGTTATATCGCCGCCGTCGTGTTCATCGGTGTCCAATTGGTAGCGTTAGCATATCTGTGGCGAGACGGAGCTTTAGATTGGGGCTCGAAACGGAGAATTTAACCTGTGGATGCTAAACATATTAATACCGAAACATTCGACGAAGCGATGCGCAGCGTCTTACTCTTTTCACGCCTGCAGGACCTGCTCGCGTGGGGACGGAAAAATTCAATCTGGCCGTTCAACTTCGGCCTCTCCTGTTGCTATGTGGAAATGGCCACCAGCCTCACCGGCAAGTACGACATCGCGAGGTTCGGCGCGGAGGTGATTCGGGGTACGCCGCGCGAGGCCGATCTGATGATCATCGCCGGAACCGTGTTTATCAAGATGGTGCCTGTGATCAAACGGCTCTACGAGCAGATGATGGAACCGCGCTGGGTCATTGCGATGGGTGCCTGTGCCAGTTCCGGCGGAATGTACGATATCTACAGTGTTGTACAGGGGGTGGATAAGTTCTTACCCGTGGATTTGTATGTGCCCGGTTGCCCACCCAGCCCGATGGCCTTTATGGAAGGCTTGCTGTTGCTGCGCGAGTCCATCGGCAAGGAAAAAAGGCCGTTAAGTTGGGCTGCCGGTTCGCAACAGGTAACCCGGCCGGAACCGCCGTCGATGCGGGATTTGAAACGTGCCGACCGGCAGAAGACAACTGATCTGCGAACCCCGGATGGCGTTTGATAACATGATAAATACGGCAACGGACATTCTGCAGGAGTTGCGAACACGATTTAGCGACGTGGGATTCACGGCGCAGGTCACGTGTGACGAAATACCGACGCTATGGTAGAACAAAGACCAGTTGCAACGGGTCTTGCACTATCAGAAGCTGGAAACCACTCCGACCTACCCCATGCTTTACGATCTCACTGCGATTGACGAACGCGTTCGCCAACACCGTCAGGGTCAACCGCCGAGTGACTTCACCCTCGTCTATCATCTGCTGTCCTTTGACCGAAATGCCGATGTGCGGCTGAAGGTCGCGTTGACCGGCGAGGATCCAAGGCTGGGCACGATCACCGACCTCTGGCCCTCCGCGAACTGGTATGAGCGCGAGGTCTGGGATATGTTCGGCATCCAGTTCGAGGGCCACCCGAATTTGCGTCGTATTCTGATGCCGTCCACCTGGCAGGGACATCCGCTGCGCAAAGAACATCCGGCCCGCGCCACCGACATGGAACCGTTTCAGATGCCGGACGACAAAGCGGAGGCAGAACAACAGGCCCTGCAATTTGACCCCGAAGCGTGGGGCATGAAGCGACACAATGAAGACACGGATTTCATGTTCCTCAACCTCGGCCCGCAACACCCGGGCACCCATGGCCTCCTGCGGTTGGTGCTCCAGCTAGACGGCGAGGAGATCGTGGATGTCGTGCCGGACATTGGCTTCCATCATCGTGGTGCAGAGAAGATGGCGGAGCGGCAAACCTGGCACAAGTACATCGTGTACACCGATCGAGTAGATTACCTCGGCGGGGTGATGAACAACCTGGCCTATGTCCTCGCCGTGGAACAATTGGCGGGAATCAAGGTTCCCAACCGCGTACAGGTCATCCGCGTGCTGATGGTTGAGTTATTTCGACTGGCCAGTCATCTGGTCTGGTACGGCACGTTCGCGCAGGATCTCGGGACGCTATCACCGGTGTTCTACATGTTCGCGGACCGCGAACGCATTTTCGACATCGTCGAGGCGGTGACCGGTGACCGGATGCATCCGAACTGGTTCCGCATCGGCGGGGTGGCGCAAGACCTGCCGCAAGGGTGGGACAAACTGGTAGCCGATTTTGTCCAGTACATGCCGAAACGACTGCACGAGTACGACAAACTGGTGATGCGGAACCGGGTGTTCAAGGCACGCACGGTCGGAGTCGGTGCCTACACGCTTGCCGAAGCCATTGAATGGGGCGTCACCGGCCCCGGTTTGCGCGCCTGCGGGTTGGAGTGGGACTTCCGCAAAAAACGGCCGTATTCGGGCTATGAGCAATTTGACTTCAGCATTCCGACCGCAACCCATGGCGACTGTTACGACCGCGCCGTGGTGCGCGTCGAAGAGATGCGTCAAAGCGTACGGATCATCGAACAATGTCTGAAAAACATGCCGGCCGGACCCTATAAATCAGATCACCCGCTTGCTGTGCCGCCCTTGAAGGAGCGGACAATGCACGACATTGAGACGCTGATTACACATTTTCTGGCCGTCAGTTGGGGGCCGGTCATTCCCCCCGGAGAAGCCTTCTTCGGCATCGAGGCGACCAAGGGCAACAATGGATATTATTTGGTCAGCGACGGCGACAATCACGCCTATCGGACGCGAATTCGAGCACCCTCGTTTCCGCACCTGCAGATGATTCCGCTCATGAGCCGTGGGCGCACCGTGGCGGATTTAATGGCCATTCTCGGAAGCATTGATTTCGTTTTGGCTGACGTGGATCGATGAGGTAAAACATGCTCAGTGACATAGAAAAACAAGCCATCACCGAGGAATTGGCGCATCACGCTCACAAACGCGGAGCGTGCATCGAAGCCTTGCGGATCGTTCAGCGACAGCGCCGCTGGGTCTCCGACGAGGCGCTCTGTGATGTGGCCGCGCTGCTTGACATGACACCGGCCGAAGTGGACAACGTGGCGACGTTCTATTGCCTGATCTTTCGTCGCCCTGTCGGCCGGCATGTAATCTACCTCTGCGATAGCCTCAGTTGCTGGATCATGGGCTCTGAACGGCTCCTGCAGAGCCTAAGCGACTGCCTGGGGATCAAGCTCGGCGAAACGACCGCAGACGATCGGTTCACTTTGCTGCCGATCTCCTGTCTCGGTTGTTGCGACCACGCTCCCGCGCTGATGGTTGATTCCGATCTCTACAAGGACGTTGACCCAACGAAACTCGAGCCGATTTTGGCGAGGTATCTGTAAATGGAAACGCCCCTGACACAGCACATTCGGCCCGGCGAAGAAGCGCTCGATCTGCGCGGCTACGAGCGTGTCGGCGGGTATCAGGCCTTGCGTACAACACTGCGCGAGATGACGACGCAGCAGGTCCAGCAAGTCGTCACAGACTCTAATCTCCGCGGGCGTGGCGGCGGGGGGTTTCCCACGGGACGGAAGTGGGGCCTTATGCCGATCGGCGCGGATGCGTCCCGCCCGAAGTATCTGGTGATGAATGCCGACGAGATGGAGCCGGAGACGTTCAAAGACCGGCTGCTCCTGGAAGGCGCGCCCCACCAGGCGATCGAGGCGATGGTTATCTCGGCTTATGCGCTCCAGGTTGATGTGGCTTACATCTTCCTGCGCTGGGCTTATAAATTGGCCGAAACGCGGCTACGTCAGGCAATTGCCGAAGCCTACGCCGCCGGGTATCTCGGGCGGAACATTCTTGGCTCTGGCTACCATCTCGAACTCCACCTCCATGTCAGCGCCGGCCGCTACATGTGTGGTGAAGGGACCGCGATACTCAATTCCCTCGAAGGTCGCCGAGCCATACCCCGTACCAAGCCGCCGTACCAAGAGGTCAACGGACTGTGGGGGCAGCCGACCGTTGTGAACAACGTCGAGACACTTTACAATGTGCCGCACATCGTAAACCATGGTGCGGCGTGGTTTCAGGGGTTGAGCCGAACCCACGTTTCCGGCACCAAATTATATGGCGTCAGCGGCAAAGTCAAAAAACCCGGTCTTTGGGAGCTGCCGATGGGCACGACCATCCGGGAAATAATCGAAGAGCACGCCGGCGGCATGCGCGATGGCCTGAAACTCCGTGGCCTATTGCCCGGTGGCGCGTCCTCCGATTTTCTCGTGGAACAACACTTGGACGTGCCGATGGATTTCGAATCGGTGCAAAAAGCCGGCAGCCGAATGGGCACCGGCACGATCGTCGTACTTGACGATCAGACCTGCCCGGTTGGTGCGGTCCAAAATCTGATGAAGTTCTTCGCCCGAGAGTCCTGCGGCTGGTGCACGCCGTGCCGCGACGGGCTGCCATGGACCGCCCGGCTGCTCCAAGCCATCGAAGACGGCGAGGGCCAACCGCACGACCTGCACCGACTAGAGCTACACACAAAATTTTTGGGGCCAGGGCATACGTTCTGTGCGCTCGCACCCGGCGCTATGGAACCGCTCCGGAGCGCGCTGAACTATTTTCGCGACGATTTCGAGCGGCATATCCGTGAAAACCACTGTCCTTGGAGATAACGCGTGGCAACCATTTACATTGATGACAAGCCGTACGAGGCCGAGGCCGGTCAAAACTTGCTTCACACCTGCCTTTCGCTCGGCTTCAACCTGCCGTATTTTTGCTGGCATCCCGCCATGGGCGCGGTCGGCGCGTGCCGCCAGTGCGCCGTCAAACAGTTCAAGGATGACAAGGACACCACCGGCCGCATCGTCATGGCCTGCATGACGCCTGTTACGGATGGCCTGCGCCTTTCCATTGACAATCCCGAGGCACGCCAATTCCGTGCCAGCGTCATTGAGTGGCTGATGGTTAATCACCCGCACGACTGTCCTGTTTGCGACGAAGGCGGCGAGTGCCACTTGCAAGACATGACCGTCATGACGGGCCACAACTACCGCGAGTTCCGCTTCCAAAAACGCACACACCACAACCAGGACCTCGGACCGTTCATCAACCATGAGATGAACCGCTGCATTGCCTGCTATCGCTGTGTCCGCTTCTACCGTGATTACGCCGGCGGACGCGATCTCGACGTCTTCGGTGCGCACGATTCCGTCTATTTTGGCCGACAAACCGATGGCGTACTGGAAAACGAGTTCAGCGGCAACCTCGTTGAGGTCTGTCCGACCGGAGTCTTCGATGACAAAACGCTCAGGCAGCACTACACGCGAAAATGGGATTTGCAAACAGCCCCCTCTCTTTGCGTGAATTGCAGTCTCGGCTGTAACACCCTTCCCGGCGCACGTTACGCAACCCTTCGCCGCATTCGCAACCGTTTCAACGGCGCGGTGAATGGTTACTTTCTCTGCGACCGTGGCCGATACGGCTATGAATTCGTTAATAGCGACCGCCGCCTTCGTCAGCCGCTGCTTCACGGCCAGCCTGTCCCCCGCGACCAGGCGCTCCAACACGTCAAGGCCCTGCTCTCCGACAAAACCAAAGTAATCGGAATCGGTTCGCCACGCGCTTCGCTTGAAGCCAATTTTGCCCTGCGCGCGTTGGTTGGCCCGGCGCAGTTCTACAGTGGCGATGAGTCGTTGGTTTCCACCGCGTTGAATATTTTACAGCGCAGCCCGGCACGTAGCGCCTCACTGCACGATGTCCAGATGGCCGATACCGTGTTGGTGCTCGGTGAAGATCTCACCAACGTTGCCCCGATGCTGGCCCTCGCACTCCGTCAAGCCGTCCGGCAGCAGCCTCTGAAGCAAGCCGAGGAGCAAAACATCCCCGTTTGGAATGACGAGGCCTTGCGCGAATTTATCCAGGACCGAAAAGGCCCGTGCTATATCGCGACATCCGCGCCGACGAAGTTGGACGAAATTGCCACCAAAACAGTGCGTGCCGCGCCCGAAGATATTGCCCGACTCGGTTTTGCCGTGGCGCATGCCTTGGATCCAGACGCCCCGGCGGCCAGCGATCCGCTGGCTTCCGAGATTGCCGCCGCACTCCAGGCCGCGGAGCGCCCGCTGATTATCGCCGGCACGAGTTGTGGCTGCGAAGCGGTCTTGCAGGCTGCCGCCAACGTTGCGCAGGCGCTCGGTAAAGCCCAACTCTGTTTTACAGTGCCGGAATGCAACAGCCTAGGCCTAGCTCTACTGGACGGTCACCATCTGCCGGGTGCCCAAGTGGACACGGTAATCGTACTCGAAAATGATTTATCCCGTCGTCCGGCTTTCGCGGATCTGCTGACGAATGCAAAACACATCGTCGTCATCGATCATCTAAGCCACGCGACGACAGCCCAAGCCGAGGTCGTCCTGCCGGCCGCGACGTTTGCAGAATCCAGTGGCACGCTCGTGAACAATGAGGGTCGGGCGCAACGCTTTTATCAAGTTTTCGCACCCACCGACGAGATCCAGGCCTGTTGGCGCTGGTTGCGCGATCTGCTGGGCGCGCCGTGGGCGAATCTGGACGAAGTGACGGCGGCGATGGTGGCAGAAATGCCCGTGCTCCAGCCCGTGACGGAAATTGCTCCACCAGCCGGTTTTCGTATCGTGGGGCAGAAAATCCCGCGCGAATCGCAACGCTATAGCGGACGGACGGCGATCCACGCAAACGTCAATGTTCATGAACCACAGCCGCCCGCGGACCCCGATTCACCGCTGGCGTTTTCGATGGAAGGTCATGAAGGCCAACCGCCGTCAGCGCTGATTCCACGTTTTTGGGCACCAGGCTGGAACTCCATCCAGGCGTTGAACCGATTCCAGGACGAAGTCGGCGGGCCACTCCGCGGAGGTGATCCGGGCAGGCGTTTGATCGAGCCGGCGTCATCATCGGCATATTTCGTCACGATTCCGCCCGCATTCCAGCGGCGCGAAGGCCAGTGGCTGGTCGTGCCCCTCTACCATATCTTCGGTTCAGAAGGGCTGAGTGAATTATCACCCGGCATCGCCGAGCTTGCGCCGGGACCGTACGTCGCGATGAATCCCGCAGAGGTGACAACCGAGGAGGTGACGCTGATGATCGCCGACGTCGAGCAGCGGTTGCCGGTCAAGCGGATGGCCGGTTTACCTTTAGGCATTGCCGGGCTATATCAGCCGCTAGCCGACCACCAACCAACGTGGAGCACGATCCTTCCATGAATACGACCGTCCATTCGCTCCTCATCGTTTTCGGCGTGCTATTCGCGGCATTGACCGTTGCGGCAGGCTTGATTTGGGTGGAGCGGCGACTACTCGCCGTCTGGCAGGATCGGTATGGACCGAACCGGGTTGGACCGTTCGGCTTGCTGCAAGTATTAGCAGATATGATCAAAATGTTCTTCAAAGAAGACTGGGTTCCGCCGTTTGCCGACAAACCGGTATTCATCATCGCTCCAGCGGTGATCATCGTCACCGCGTTGCTGTCGTTTGCCGTCATTCCCTTCGCCCCGGGGGTCGCGGTCGCGGACCTGAACATCGGGCTATTATTTTTTTTGGCAATGTCGTCGCTGGGCGTTTACAGCGTGGTGCTAGCCGGTTGGTCGTCTAACAGCAAGTACTCGCTGCTCGGTGGACTGCGGGGGGCGGCGCAGATGCTGAGCTACGAAGTGTTTATGGGGCTTTCCCTCATGGGGGTGGTGCTGTCGGCAGGATCGTTTAATCTGACAAAAATCGTCATGGCGCAACAGCACGTGTGGTTCTGCGTGCCGCAAGTGGTGGGACTCATTATTTTTATGATCGCTGGACTGGCGGAGACACACCGGCTGCCCTTCGATCTGCCGGAGGCGGAGAGCGAACTCGTCGCAGGTTACCACAGCGAATATTCCGGCATGAAATTCGGCATGTTTTTTGTCGGCGAATATCTTGGCATCACGCTGATTTCAGCGCTCCTTGTAACACTTTTTTTGGGTGGTTGGCTGGGACCGGTATTGCCGCCGATCGTTTGGTTCGTGTTGAAAACGGGGTGCTGTATCGGCGGGTTTATCCTGTGTCGTGCGACGCTGCCGCGGCCCCGGTATGATCAGTTGATGGCGTTCGGGTGGAAATTCATGCTTCCGCTCGCCCTGCTGAACCTCGTGATTACCGGTGCGCTTGTGTTGGCAAGGAACTGAACCAGGAAACCGTATTTATGTGGAGTATTTTGCAAAGTTTGTGGGTGGTGTTGACGCACACCTTTCGGCGCCGGGTGACGGTGCAATACCCGGAAGAGCCGGTGTATCTGCCGCCGCGCTACCGCGGACGGATCATTTTGTCGCGTGATCCTGACGGCGGCGAACGTTGTGTGGCGTGCTATCTCTGCGCGGCGGCATGCCCGGTAGACTGCATCGCGCTGCAGGCGACCGAGGATCCGCAGGGGCGGCGCTATCCGAAATGGTTTCGAATCAATTTCTCACGTTGCATTTTTTGCGGATTTTGTGAGGAAGCCTGTCCCACCTACGCAATTCAACTCACACCGGACTTTGAAATGTGTGAGTATCGGCGAGACAATCTTGTTTACGAAAAGGAAGACCTGTTGATCAACGGACAGGGTAAATATCCGGGATACAACTTTTACCGCGTCGCGGGGTTCGCGATCGCCGGCAAAGACAAAGGCCAGGCCGAGAACGAGATGCCGCCTGTGGACGTGCGGGGGTTACTGCCATGAATACGCTATTTTACATCGCGGCGATGGTGGCGGTGATCGCGACCGGACTGGTGATCACCCAGGCGAACGCGATTCACGCGCTGCTCTATCAGATCGTGTCGCTGTTCGCCGTCGCGCTGATCTTCTTCACACTGGGCGCGCCATTTGTCGCCGCGCTGGAGGTCATCGTCTACGCGGGCGCGATCATGGTGCTCTTCGTGTTTGCCGTCATGATCCTAGGCCTTGACCCGGAAGCGATCGCGCAAGAGCGGCGGTGGCTGAAGCCGTCAATGTGGATTGGCCCTGCCATTCTCGCGCTCATTCTCGTTGGCGCACTCCTTTACGTGATCGCCAGCGGCGCGCATCCGATCAGCGGTGAGGTCGGGCCGCACGCGGTGGGGATGGCGTTATTCGGGCCGTATGCATTGGCGGTCGAACTCGGCTCGATGTTGCTGCTAGCGGGGTTGATCGGCGCGTATCATCTGGGAAGGAAGAAATTATGAGCTCCGTACCAATGGAACACGGGTTGATACTGGCTGGCGTCCTGTTCGCGCTGGGACTGGTCGGTGTGCTGGCACGCCGCAACGTCCTGTTCATGTTACTTTCGATCGAAATCATGCTCAACGCGGCCGGACTGGCGTTCGTGGTGGCGGGTGCGCGCTGGGGACAGGCTGACGGACAGGTCATGTTTATTTTCGTCCTGACCATGGCAGCCGCGGAGGTGGCTGTCGGTTTGGCACTGCTGCTGCAACTTTATCACCGGTTTAAGACGCTGGACGTGGATGCCGTGAGTAACCTGCGAGGATGATATGCTCCAACTGCTTTGGCTAATTCCAATCCTGCCGTTCGCCAGCTTCCTGACGCTGGCGACCGCTGGCGGCCGGATGTCGCACAGGAAGGTAGCGA
>JBBRJN010000084.1:0-9574 GCA_038219365.1 Kiritimatiellia bacterium
GTCGGCGAAATATTGCGCGTCGGCATAGTAGAGATTGCCGTCTGGATCGAAGGCCAGCCCCATGGGATAGGCGGCGTGCGTTTTGGGATGCGGCTTGCAGGGTGCGAAGACCGACCATTTCCCTGTTACCTTGTCCATCCGCCAGATGTGGCCGGGATAGGTGCCGTCCACGCCGTTGACGGCGGACAGGTACACATTCCCCGCCGCGTCGGTCGCAAGTCCGTCCGGCGTGTTGAGAACGTCCCCGAACTGTTTGAACAGCTTCGGACGGCAGCCTTCATCACCCTTGACCCACGGCTCGGCGGAAACGCACAACGCGCAGCCGATCAGTCCCACTACCAATACGTTTTTCATGCTGTTCCTTATCCTCCAAGACTTCCAACCTAACCGCCTACAGCCTAATTATGGCTAAGCGCCTCACGGCACCACTACGAACAGGAGAAAGCCAGGCGCTTCCGTTTGTAGCAACCGTGAGGGCCTTCCCTCAGCGCGTGTCCAGCCATGTTTAGAATTGCTGCTTTTTTCGTTCACTCGACTTCCACAAAGATCCCTTCGCCAGACGCGAGCGTGAGGCGGTAGCACCCGTCGGTGTCGGCTGACAGGACCACCCGCCGGCCGTGAGGCCAGGCAACAACGGTTGCGCCTGCCAACCATATCTTGACCTCCGCGGTCTCGACCGCCTCCAGTTCGCTCATGTTAACAACCGTAAACGCGCTACCCGGACCTTCCTTCGCGGCAAAGCATCCGATCAGCAGCGGCTGTTCACATTCGAGGCGCTGAATGGCGGCAAAACGTTCTAGCGGATGGCTGAACCTCAGATACGGCGTGTCTCCCCTGCCGTTGTGCCGCATGGCACCTAAATTCCTGTAACGGACAAAGGCATCTGAAATGCAGCGGATTTCCTTGAACACCCCTGCGGCATCGTACCATGCGTTCGACCGCTTCCCTTCGCGCGTGACAAGCGACGGGAACTCCGGCTGATACCCGCAATAGGTCCAGCAGAGCAGGCCCTTGCACCCGAACGAGAGCATGCAGTACGATTGCCAGCGGAACTCTGATTCCGTAGGGGTCCGCTTGCCGGGCTCCCAGGCGAACGTCTGGATGCAACACCAGAAATCTTTGCCATAATCCCTCGCTGACGTGGCGATGACATTGATCGACTCGCAATAGTTTTTATACGTGGTCCGCCGACCATCAGCCCAGTTGAGCGGATAAATGTCCGTACAGATGTACGGCAGATCGAACATCCGGCAGAAGTCGTCACAGTACTTCTTGTACACGTCGGGGTCCGGATCATAATACGCGATGGCCGCCGCATCGGCCCCATACTTCAACTGGGCGGCGTTGGCGTACATGGGCAGCAGGTTGATATACGGCAATTTATTGCCGGTCTCCCGGCGGTAAGCATGGCAGATCTCGGCGAGTTCCTTGTACTGGTCTGTTCCTGGCTCGTCGGTAATATAAGTGCCGGCGAAACAAGGATGGTCAAGATACTCAGCAGTCGCGATAGCGGCGTTCCGAAAACAGCCATCCCCCAGGATCAACTCCACGCCGTAACGGTCACACGCACTTAGCAGGTTCCGGCGATAATCCCCGCCAGCCAGAACACCGTGCGCGATAATCCAGTCGAAACCCGCAGAACGGAAGGTCTCGATGAAGGTGTCGCCGATTGCCTCGGGGTTCGGATTGACCCATGCCCCAATCCGGATACGGTCGCGGGTGATATATTCGTGTGTGTACGGCGACTCGATGGAGGTCCCCATCAGCGTTTCAATGGCTGTCCTCAACACGACGGCGGCCCCGGCGCGGCTCGCCGGTTTCCCCCGTGCTGTCAAATCGATAGCGTAATCGCGCAGCATCATGACGGCCCTACTCCAGTCGGCATCCGAGATCGGATCAGCCGGGCGAAATGCGTGCGCCTCGGCCGCACCGATCAACTCGCGTGCCGCGATAAACTCAATCGCCAGCCTCACCTGCCTCTCCAAGGCGGCAATGTCGTCTAAAAAAACGTCGCTGTTGGCCAGACGGTACTGCCCGGGCTTCCGCGCAACAAAGCAGGTGAACCCGCCGCGAGTGGTCTGGCAGAGCGGAATCACGCATGCTTCGCCTGTGGCCGCTCTCGGCTGGAACCGGACAATCGTCTTGTCGGACGGGTTCTCGATAACCGTAGACCGGAGCATGAAGTCTGCCCTGTCAAAACCTTCGGATAAAGATCCGCCGGGTACGATCACGCGTTGCAATGGTGCCATGAAATGCGTCATCCGGGAAAAGTCAGGCGCGTCATCGGCCGCAGCAAGAAATTGTTGTGCCTGCTCTTCGGACGGAAAGAAGCCAAACCGGGAGATCTCGCAAACGGAATCAGTGTCGCTGGGATTAATCGGGTCGAACCTGAAACTGGTGATCGTGCCAGACCAGTTCTTATGGTTGAAGGCACGCATGTCAACAATCGCTTTGCGCCAAGTGTTGTCCCCGACTACCGGAAACGGTGAATAGCTCTTGTCCGATAAGCCTGTCAACGTATCCGTCGTGAAGAACAGGCCGGCTTGCTGGATAGACGTTCGATACTTGTAACGCAGCGCGAAAAAAGGCCTTTTGTCGGCGGGAAACGCATCCTTCTTATCCAACGGGACAGTCAGGGTCAGATCCGTGCCAGTGGGGATCAATTTGGTCAGACCGGCTTCCGTGCAAAGATCGCCGTGCCCGACCGCAATCTTGCTTGCGTCGGGCCCGTTGTTGAAGATCCATGCCGGATCCCGCGCAAGAAGCGTACAACTGAAAAGAACGATGTGCAAAAACCCAGCACCCTTTTTCATCGCCGTCCCTCCACCGCCAGCAACACCGTTGTCAGGCCGGTTCTGCGCGCAACAATTCTAAAAATGGTTAAGAAGCGCCTCACGGCGCCACTACAAACAGGAGAAAGCCCGGCGTTTCCGTTTGTAGCAACTGTGAAGGCCATCCCGCAGCGCATGTCCTGCCATAATTAGACTTGCTGCTACCGCACCACGCGCGCTCCGCCTCCACCCACCAATTTATCGACCTCGCCCTTGGAGGCCATCGACGTATCGCCCGGCGTGGTCATGGCCAACGCGCCGTGCGCGCACCCGTAGTTGACCGCCTTCTGCGCGTCGTTGAAAGTCAGGAAGCCGTAGACCAGACCCGACGCAAAGCTGTCGCCGCCGCCCACCCGGTCGTAGACCCACAGGTCCTTCATCTCCATCGCTTGATGGAACGCGCCGTCGTACCAGCAGATCGCGCTCCAGTCATTGACCGACGCGGACTTGACCGCGCGCAGCGTCGTCGCGCAGGCCTTAAAATTCGGGAACTCCCGCACCGCGCCCTCGATCATGCGTTTGAAGCCCTCGATCGGCAAGGCGCTGAGATGCTCGTCCACGCCCTCGATCGCCAGCCCGAGACAAGCCGTAAAGTCCTCCTCGTTGCCGATCATCACATCGACGTATTGCGCCAGACGGCGGTTGACCTCCTGACAGGCCTTCAGCCCGCCGATGGTTTTCCAGAGCGAGGGACGGTAATTCAGATCGTACGAGATGATCGTGCCGTGCTTGCGCGCGGCGGCCATGGCCTCTTCGAGCACCAGCGGCGCACTCGCCGAAAGCGCCGCGTAGATGCCACCGGTATGGAACCAGCGCACGCCGAGCGAGCCAAAGAGGTGCTCCCAGTCGATATCGCCGGGCTTGATCTGCGAGGCCGCCGAGTGGCCGCGATCACTCACGCCCAGCGCCCCGCGCACACCATAGCCGCGCTCGGTGAAGTTCAGCCCCACGCGGGTCGAAGCCCCCGTACCGTCGAACGGCACCCAGCGGATCAGCGAGGTATCCACCCCACCCTGCAGGATGAAATCCTCAACCAACCGACCGATATCGTTCTCAGGAAAGGCCGTCACCACACCGGTCCGCAGACCGAAACATTTACGCAACCCGCGCGCGACATTGTACTCGCCGCCGCCCTCCCACACCGTGAACGCACGCGTGTTCTTGATCCGCATGTCACCGGGATCGAGCCGCAGCATAACCTCACCCAGCGAGACTTCGTCATACCGGCAACTGCCGGACGGCTTGATATTCATCTTCGACATAAAATGACCTTTCGACACCTTACTTTACCACTACCGATTAGTATACCCGTTCCCCTCGGAGTGAAAAGCCTAAACGGGTGCGCTTCAACAAAGTTGAATCCTAAATCCTAACTCCTCCTTGAGCGCTGCGTCCCTTGCGGTATTCGGGCGCATACACGGCGGCGTCACGCACGACGCACCCGCCCCGCCCCACCACGTCCTTCATGATCTGCGAACACATCGAACAGGTGATGCAGCATTTAGCGGGCACCATCGCGCCACGCGCCAGAATGTCTTTCGGCGCGTCTGGATAAGCGAAGGCGCTCCTCCCGAACCCGATCAGGTCGCACCACCCTTCGTCGACCATTCCCGCCGCCACGTAGGGCGCCAGGTGCTGTAACCACGACAGCCCCGCAGTGATCACCGGCACGCCACCCGCCGACCGTCGCACCGCCCGTACCGTCTCCTGAAACCGCACCACGCCCCGCAGCGGCTCTTCAGGTGAAGGAGGACACCCCGCCAGCGGCCGGTCGTAAGGCCGGTTCAGATGGGGCTGAAAGCGCGGATACCCCATGGAAATGTTGTGGAGCGGCACCCCCGTTCCCGACAGCTCGCCGATCAGCCGCAGCGGCTCCGTCAAATCCGCCTGCCACGCACCCGGTGGCGAGGGATCTCCGACCCCGTCTCTCCGCACCGACTCGGCAACGCCCCATCCGTAAGGGTACTCCGAAGGCTCCAGCACGGTCAGCCGCGACACCACCCACGTCTCTTTCGCCAACCGCTCCCTCATTCCCGCCAGGCAGTTCTTCAGGAAGCGCGTGCGGTTCTCGTAAGGCCCGCCGTAACGCCCTTCGCGGCAGCGCGCACCCAACAGCTCCGCCACAAGATAGCCGTGGACCGCCTTCATGTCAACGCCGTCGAAGCCGGCCTTCTCCGCGAGTGCCGCTGTGGCGACAAAAGCAGCCTCCAGCCGTTCCAGCATGTCGTCGCTGACCGGCTCCGGCAGCGGCAGCATCTCCGGCATCGCCGCCTCCAGCACCGGATTGCGCTGCGCCACCACTGGCGCGGGCGTCCCGCAGGGCCGGCTGTAGCGCCCGCTGTGCGTAAGTTGCAGGATCAGCGTCACCTCGCCGCATCCGTCAGTCCGCGCCGCAGTGCGGGTCGCTTCGGTCAGCCGTTTCCACACGTCGAGATTCTTTTCCGTGAGCATAAGCTGCCGCGGGCCAGAGCGCCCTTCCGGCACCACCGCTGCGGACTCGAACCAAAGCAGTGCGCTTCCGCCCGCAGCAAAGCGACGGTAGCGCCGGAAGGTCAGCTCGCCCGGCGTCCCGCCGTCGTCCGCCGCGTCCACGCCCTCCATCGGCTGCACCACAAAACGGTTCGCCAGCCGCCGGCCCGCGATCTCGACCGGCTCTCCCAGCCTCCCGAACGCGTCGCGCAGCGGCAGTTGCCCATCGATCCTCGTCAGCTCCGCCCGTAATTCAGCTACCGTTTTCAAAGCGAATTTTTTCACGCACACGCTCCTTTTCTTAAATTCACTTCAGTCGGAGGTACACCGCGCGCTGCCCCTCGCATGCGTTCCAAAGTTCGGGCTGCTCATCAGTGTCATATGTCCAGTAGAGCCAGCCCGCGAAACCGCGCGCGGCGAACTGACCCGACCAGGTGCCCACCCACTCCACGGCCGTTTCCACGGACGGGAATTTGCTCTTGAAGGCGCCGAACTCACCCACGAACAACGGCTTGCCTTGCGCACGGGCGACCCGCATCAACTCCTCGAACTCGACCGACCTGAGATCGTGCGCCCACACCGTCTCGTTTTCCGCGTAAAAGTGCAGATCAATGAAATCAACCTTGGAGCGAGCCAACGCGAGCGGACGGAACGGGACACGGTTTTTCCAACCGGCCTTCTCACCGTGAAAATCACCAGGCCCCTCTCGCCCCACCGCCGCATAGGTAAAGACACTGGCGCTCACCAACGCTCCCGGGTGGGCCTCATGAATAACATCGGCCATGCGGTTGATGAAGCCGATTGCCGCGTCGTCCGCCAGTTCTTGACGCTGCGCGGGAAGCTGATACGCACGTCCATTGGTCAATGTCGCCAACCCTGATTCCAGCGTGAATGGCGGACTGACCTGAAAACACAACTCGTTCTGAATATCGTACGAAAAAACGGCTCGCAAACACGACGGGCTAGCTATTCTGAGCCCACCAATCAGCTCTTTTAGAAACAGGGCCTTGGCCTCAATGTGACCCGCGTCCATATATTCTGCATTCTGAGTACTCAAGGCCGGATCGGGAGAGCGCAGGCCCTCCGTGTACGGTGCCACATGAGGGAACGATTCCGTACAAAGCATGACCGCGATCCCGTGGAGCCGCGCACGGTCCAAGAAGTCGGCCACATTCGCAACATATGCAGGAACGAGGCCCCTCTGGCCTTTCTTTGCGAGCGTGCCCGGAATGTGCGCGGCAGCATTGAGAAACACACGCACCACATTGAAACCGTCCTTCTGCCAGCGCCGCATTTCCGCATCGATGGCTCCCGCGTTGTAATGCTCCGGGTCAAACGTGTTGTGGCTCCGCTGCGGAAAGAGCCGGATGTAGTTGAAGCCGCGCGGCACAAACGCATGGCCGGTTTTCCGCACCACAAACGCACCTTGCCTGATCATGATTTCAGGTTGTACACTCTCGGGCAACAACTCCGCAGCGACAAGAGGCACCCCTGGCAGCACACAGCACATCCACACACAGAAAAGCGCTGTCGCGCAAACAGGCCTAGTGATTATTCCTTGCATGCCACACGTCTCCTATTTCACGGAGCGCGTCCATGGCACAGCAAACGCACGCTGCATATGAGCCTCCATCACGCGCCGCATTTCATTTAACTTTTCAGGATTGGATGCGGCCAGATCATGGGTCTCACCCGGATCGCTACGCAGGTTGTAGAGCTCCCACGGCAGGCGATCGCGGTCGCGCACCAGCTTCCAGTCGCCGTAGCGCAAGGCCTCGGTCGTGAAGCCTTCGCGCCACATGTGGAAGATCGGCCGTGCGGCCTCCTCTGACGTGCCGCCCAGCAGCTCGCCCGCAAACGACCGGCCGTCTAGCCCCTCTGGCGTGCGCATCCGGCACAGTTCCAGTACGGTGGGCAGGATATCCATGGTCACCTGATCCTGCTCGACCACCCCCGGCGCGATCCGCCCGGGCCACGTGACCGAGGCTGGAACCGTCACGCCGCCCTCGTACATATGCGTCTTGCCCGAGCGCCACGCACCGTTGCTCGACCCGTAGCGCAGATCGCCGCCGTTGTCGGAAGAGAACACGACGATGGTGTCGCGTTCCAGCCCGCGTTCCTTCAACGTCTGCAGAACGCGCCCGACGCCGTCGTCAAGATGCTCAACAAACGCCGCCATGCTGACACGCTTCTCAGGCACCTGATCTCCCAGCCGTTGCCTCGCGCGCGCCAGCCACTTCTCGGACGGCTGGATCGGCGCATGCGGCGCGTTGTAGGCCAGATACAGGAAGAGCGGCTCGCCCGCCTCGTCCGCCCGCACAATCTCCTCTTGCGCCCATTGTGTGAAGAGCTCGGTCGCATGCCCCTTGGGATCGATGGTCTCTCGGTCTTTGCGCATGTAGTTGATGCCGTGACGCAAGTGTGTCCAATAGTCGTCCATCATGTCGCCCAGAAACCCGTGGAAGTGTGCGAAGCCCCGCTCATTCGGTAACGAGCCATCCTCCAAGCCCAAGTGCCACTTGCCGACCAGCGACGTGGTCCAACCGTTGGCGCGGAAAACCTCCGGCAACATCAGACAGCCCGGCAGCAGGTGGCCCCAGTTCTGCTTATCAAAAGTACGGATCACGCCCGGCACGCCCACGAATTCGGGATAGCGCCCCGTGAGCAGCGCGGCGCGCGTCGGCGCGCACACGCAGCAATTGGAGCGAAAGTGCGTGAAGCGTTTGCCGGCCTTCATCAACGCATCAATGTGCGGCGTCTGAAGGTCCGTCGCGCCATAACACGACAGATCACCATAGCCGAGATCATCGGCCAAGATCACCAGCACGTTCGGTTTATCGCGCCGTGCGGTGTGCCCCGAGGTCGATGTTCGGCATCCTGCCGCAAACGCTGACCACGCCGACAATGCTAAAAAACCACGCCTGCGGATCATAGGGCCCCTCCCCGTTTTCGCTCTTGTATTCAGGTAGGGCTCGACCGCCGAAGGACCGGCCCAACCTGACGCAACACGATCAGTTACCTGGCACGTCGTACGACACATACGGACGGTCCATCAGATTCATGGGGTTACGCAGCCATGTGCGGTAGAGCGAATCGGCCTGCCACGTGTTGCCCGCCGAGCCATAGTCGCAGAAGTGCACCGGGTGAGGCTTCATCTCGGCGGACTCGGGGTCGGTGCCGGTCTGCAGCATCACCGTGAACGCCAGCCAGATGTCCTTGTTGTCGCTCGCGACCGGCGTGATCTCTACGGGCTTGCCGAGGTCCGGCATCTTGGCTGGCTGGTCCACCGCGCCGTCGTTGAAGCGCGTGTCGCGCGACAACACCAGCGGCCCGCGGAACAGGGCGAAGTGCTCGTTCTTGCTCTCAACCCGACCGGTGAAATCGAAGGCCATTTCTACCCTGTCGCCCGGCTTCCATGTGCGGCGCAGGGCGAGGTATGCGCCCGGTATCAAGCCCGACACCTCCATGCCGTTCACGGTCACCGAGGTCTTGGCGCTCCAAGCCGGAATGCGCAGGCGCAGCGCGAAGGCCGCCTCCTTGTCGGGCGACACGCGCAAAGTCACCTTGTTGCCCTTGGGATAGTCGGTCTCCTGCTCCACCGTCACGCGCGTCTGCGAGCCCGGCAGCGTGATCGCGGCCTTGGACGCGTGGTAGAGATTGACCATCACGCCATCGGCGTCGGCCATGAGCACAGACTCGGAGATCGCCACGAAGCCGCGCGGCCCGTTGGCGGAGCAGCAGTTGATGGTCATGCCGCACTGGTCATTGCCGCGGCTGCGCGTGCCGCTGAGCGGACAGTATTTCGAGAAGGTCGAGCAGTCGCGTGCCAGCGTGGCCATGTAGGCATTGTAGGTTGTCTTCTCCAGCTGGTCGGCGTAGACGGCCTTGCCCGTGACCCGCAGCAGCGTTTCGCAGAACCGCATCCACGTGGTGGTCACGCAGGTCTCCATCATGTGGTAGGCCGGCGCGGTCTCAAAGCGCTTGCCGTGATACCAGCACTCGAAGGCACCTCCCGAGCCGGACGCGTTGATCTCCTCGTCGATGATATTTTGCGCAGTCGCCTCCACCGCCTGGAGGTAGGGCAAGTTTCCGGTGACCTCGTAGAGCTCAATCAGGCCCTGATAGCACGACATCATCTCATAGGCCTTGATGCCGTTCTTCCAGCTCCACCACGGGTCGGGATGCTGGAAGCGCTCAGCCACGGGAACGCCCGACAAGGCCTTGCTCACCAGCTTCGGACTATCCTCGAAATCCTCCATCGCCGCGGCGATGTG
>JBBRJN010000085.1:0-9544 GCA_038219365.1 Kiritimatiellia bacterium
CGCGCCGAACCTGAGCGCGCTGCTGGTGCAGGTGAAGACGGGCGAAACGGTGCTCGACACCAAGTATCAGCGTTTCGGCTGGCGGCAGTTTACGATCAAGGGCCGCGACTTGCTGCTGAACGGCAAGAAGATCCAGCTGTCCGGCGACATCTGTCACCCCTTCGGTGCGTACATGTGGTCGCGCCGCTTCGTGTGGGGCTGGTACACGATGATCAAGGAGATGCACGGCAACGCGGTGCGGCCACACGCGCAGGTCTATCCGCGCTGCTACGTCGAGCTGGCCGACGAGATGGGCCTCTGTGTGCTGGACGAGACCGCGGTCTTCGGCAGTTCCATCCGCTCCAATTTTGTGGAGCCTGAGTTCTGGACGCGCTATGCCGACCACTTCAAAGGGCTGATCCTGCGCGACCGCAGCAACCCCTCGGTCTTCGGCTGGAGCTTCGGCAACGAGATGTTCGCGGTCTTCCGCCTGAACGAGGTCAGCAAGGAGGACGAGCAGCGCTGGTACGACAGGCTGGCGCGCACGGGGCTTGAGGGGCGTCAGTACGATCCCACGCGCCCGTGGTTCTCCTGCGACGGCGACGAGGACCTGTCCGGCGCGCTGCCGGTCTGGAGCAAGCACTACGGCCACAACCTGCCGCCGCTGGCAGAGCAGGCGCGCGGGATCGACAAGCCGCTGATGGTGGGCGAGAACGGCGGCACGTACTATGCGCGGCCCTGCGACCTGGCGGGCTTCGCGGGCGAGCGCGCCTACCTCGACTACGCGGGACGCAACGACGCGCTGGGCGTGGACCTCTACCAGAACATCATCAAGATGGCGCGGCCCAACCTGGCCTACTTCTCGGCCAGCGAGACCGTCTGGTTCGGCCTCGAGCCCCTGCCGTTCGGGTATTTGGACTTCACGCGGCTGCCGAGCCTTCAGGACGGCGTCTTTTTCGAGGGGGTCTCGCCCGAGGGCAAGTTCGGCATGCAGGTCGAGCGGCTGCCGCCGTACGTGAGCACGCTGAACCCGGGCTTTGATGCGGCGCTGCCGCTCTACAGGCCGCTGGCGATGTTCGAGGCGCAGAAGGCGGCGCAGGACCCGCGCGGGCCGCAGCCGTGCACGTGGGACCATTACTTGACGACCGAAGCGAGGCCCCAGGCGGCTGAGCCGACACTGGGCGCGGTGGCGTACGCGGGCGGCCATGCGCTGCGCGAGCGGCTGGCGGCGTGGGGCGTGCGCACCGCAGAGGCGTCAGAACGTTTTCTGATCCTCGACGGCGGTGCGCTGCCCGGCGACGCCAAGGCGAGGGCGGCGGCGGTGCTGGCCAAGGGCGGCACCGTGCTGGTGCTGGCGGGCGATCCCGCGGCGGACGCGGCGGCGCTCTCGGCGCTGCTGCCCGAGCCGGTGCAGTTCACCGCGCGGGAGGCGACTGCGCTGGAGCGCGGCGATGACGCGCATCCGTGGGCCGCGCCGTTCGGGTTGGCGGAGCTCTACTTTGCGGAAGAGGAGCCGGAGGGCAACCGCCGCGTGATGCGCTGCGGTCTGGCCGGCCCGTTCGTGAAGAACGGGACCGTGGTGCTGACCGCGAGCCGGACCGACTGGTCGCTCTTCAACCGGCGTGCGGAAGAGAGCAAGGTTGGCGCGATCATCTGCTACGAGCGGCTGATTAAGCCTGCTGGTGCGGTGCTCGTTGCGCACCCCTCGGGCGTGGGAACAATCGCGGTTTGCACGATCGATACAGCCGTGGACTCGCCCGTCCGCAACATTTTTTGGAAGCGACTCTTTTCGAACATGGGTGTGAAGGTGCGGGCCGAACCGGCGGCGGTCGGGCAGGGGGCGAAGAAGACGCATGACCTGTTACTTGATGGGCCTCAGAACAAGTGAAGCGATACATCATACGGCGGATCGCGGAAATGGTGCCGACCACACTAGGTGTGTTGATCCTTACCTTTTTGCTTTTTCATGTTGTCGGCGGATCACCTGCCGAAGTGGTGTTGGGCAAAAACGCGACAGCGGAGTCACTCGCGGCCTTTGACGCGCGCTATGGGTATGACAAGCCGATCCTTTTCGGCAACTGGGCCGCGACCCGTGCGTTGGGCGCGACACCTCGCACGCGCCTTGAGAAGCGCGAGGACGCCGAACTTTGTCGTGTGCCGCTCGCCTATGGGCTGCCAGCCGGCAGTTACCGGATCACGGCGGGGCGAGTTTTGCTGGGCCTCCAGGCGATTGCCACGGGGGTCAAGGATGAGGCGCTGATCGACGGCTCAGCGCCTCTGACGTTTGCGGTGCGCGAGGGGTGGAAAGTCGTCACGATGGACGTGGGCGGTGAGTTGCCACAGGTCCTCCACCTTGAAAAAAAATCCAGCGGGTTTTTCGATTCGCAGTTGGTTCAATTCAGCAAGGCGCTGTTGACCGGCGATTTCGGAGTCTCTACCGAGTATAACATGGCTGTGACGCGCGTTTTGAAAAGCGGCGTTGGCCCGTCGCTCTCGCTGACCATACCCATTTTGATTGGAGGGACGCTGACCGGGGTACTGTTGGGTCTTCTCTGTGCCGCATGGCGCGGCGGCGCGGTGGATAAGGCGGTGTTGATCCTGTCGACGGTCCTGATGAGTGTGAACTATGTGGTGTGGGTTTTGGCAGGACAGTTTCTGCTGGCGTTCAAGTTACGCCTTTTTCCGATTTGGGGGTTCGAGTCGGCGTTTTATCTTGTGTTGCCCGTACTGATCGGCATTCTGAGCGGACTCGGGCGTGACATCCGTTTCTATCGTGCCGCGATCCTTGACGAAGTTTACAAGCCCTATGTCCGAACGGCGCAAGCCAAAGGTTTGGGGGGCAGCCGCATCATGGTGTGCCATGTGTTGCGAAACAGCATGATCCCGATCGTAACGTACATTAGCCTGTCGATTCCTTTCCTGTTCACGGGCAGCCTGATGCTGGAAAGTTTCTTTGGCATTCCTGGTCTGGGCAACGTGAGTCTGAATGCGATCCACTCCTCTGACATGGCTGTCGTTCGGGCGGTGGTGATTCTCGGCGCTTTGCTTTATCAAGGCGTGAACCTGGTCACCGACCTGTGTTACGTCTGGCTCGATCCGCGTGTGAGGTTACGTTAGCATGGCACCCCGGCAAACTATTTTGAGGCGACTGTGGAGGCGGTGGGACACGCGGCTGTGCCTGTTGGTGATTGCCCTGTATTGCGCGGCCGCAGCATATGGGGAGGTTGTCTACCGCTACTATCAGGTTTCCGACAAGACTGCCTCTTATAATCAGGTACACGAGACGTTCCGCTATGTGCCCCCTGCTTTTGTGCGCGTTTTCACGACGCGCGCTTTTCCTGCCGGACAGCCGCTTTATCTGCTGGGGAGTGACAACCTTGGGCGTGACGTGATGCAGCGCCTGGTGCAGGGCACGCGCATCGCGTTTCATGTCGGCATCATCACCTCCCTGATCGCGATTCCGCTGGGGGTCATTCTCGGCTGTTTGGGTGGCTACTTCGGCGGCCGCACGGACAGTTGGGTGGTTTGGCTGTGCTCTACGGTGGCATCGATGCCGGGCTTGCTTTTCATCCTTGCGATCGCCATGGTGGTGGGGCAGGGGCTTCTGGGTGTTTATCTGGGCATCGGCCTGACCACATGGGTCGGCGTCTGCCGCAACGTGCGCGGCGAAGTGATCAAGCATCGCGGTCGGGCCTACGTGCAGGCGGCGCACGTGCTGGGCTACAGTCATGGCCGGATCATGTTCCGCCACATCCTGCCGAATGTGACACACATCATCTTGATCGCCTTTTCGATCCGCTTCCCCGCCTCGGTGGCGACGGAGGTCTTTATCAGTTTTCTCGGCATCGGTGTGCAGGGAGAGCCGTCATGGGGCATCATGATCAACAATGCGCGGCTGCGGCTTTGGCAGGGAATCTGGTGGGAGATGACGTTTGTCACGCTCGCGATTTTCGCTTTAGTTTTGGCGTTTAATCATTTGGCAGATGCGCTGCGTGACCTGCTCGATCCGGCCTTGCGGACCGAGCAGGCCTGACACCTGCTAACACGGGCTGACGCCTGGCTTCCTCCTGTTCGTAGTGGCGCCGTGAGGCGCTTCGTAGCCATAATTAGAATTGCTGGCTAGAGGCCTTTTGAATTGTACCGTAACCCCGATATAGGGTAAAATGGTTATCAATTTGTAAATGGTTTTAACCTGTTGAATGAGGAGCTTTTGGTGAGTCATACGATTGATGTGGCCTACGTGGCCGAACTGGCGCGTCTCAAGCTGACACCTGAAGAAGAGCGTACGTTCCAACAGCAGCTTGAAACGATTGTGCGGTATGTCGAAAAGATCGGGGAAGTCGATCTGACCGGGATTGAGCCGACGTTGCAGGGGCAAGCATTGGTGAATGTGTTCCGAGAGGATGTGGTGGTGCCCTCGTTGGACCGCGAACGCTTTCTGGCGAATGCGCCTGAACGTAACGGGTTTGAGTTCAAGCTCCCGAAAATTGTGGAAGACGCCTGAGACTTAGAATTTAGGAGTTAGGATTTAGGAGTTAGGGGCGTTAGGAGTTAGGAATTGATGGATATTTCGACATTAACGATTTGTGAAGCTGCGGACGGGTTGCGAAAAAAGTCCTTCTCTTCGGTTGAGTTGACAAAAGCGGTGCTGAAAGCGATCGAAAAGAAAGACGCTGACCTCAACGCGTATTTGAGCGTGGATGCCGGGGGTGCTCTTCGGCAGGCCGAAGCGGCAGACGGCGCACGGGCGGCCGGTCAAGACGGCGACTTGCTCGGCGTGCCGATTGCGATCAAGGATTTGATCAACGTGGAGGGACAGCCTTGCACCTGCGCTTCGAAGCAGCTTGAGGGGTATGTCTCGCCTTATGACGCCACCGTTTCAGCGAGGTTGCGCCAAGTCGGCGCGGTCTTCACGGGTCGGACCAACATGGACGAATTCGCGATGGGTTCGTCGACCGAGGGTTCGGCCTTCAAGGTGACGCGAAACCCGCACGACCTGACTCGTGTGCCAGGTGGTTCTAGCGGCGGGTCGGCTGCTGCGGTCGCGGGTGGCGAGGCGATCGCCGCGCTGGGAACCGATACCGGCGGGTCGATCCGTCAGCCTGCCTCGTTCTGCGGGTGTGTCGGGCTCAAGCCCTCTTACGGGCGGGTGTCGCGGTATGGGGTGACGGCCTATGCGTCGTCGCTTGATCAGGTGGGGCCCATGACCAAGACGGTTGAGGACACGGCGGTCCTTTTGCAGGCCTTGGCCGGCTGTGACCCGCACGACGGCACCACGCCTCCTCTTCCGGTGCCGGACTATCGCGCCGCGCTGCGCGGTGGCCTCAAGGGGCTAAAGATCGGTTTGCCCAAGGAGTATTACATCGAGGGCACTGACCCTGAGGTGATGGCCTGTGTGCGCAAGGCCGTGGACGCGTGTGCTGCGGCGGGCGCGGAGATTGTGGAGGTCAGCCTGCCGCATACCGAATACGCGATTGCGGTCTATTACATTGTGGCGACAGCCGAGGCTTCGGCGAATCTGGCGCGGTTTGACGGCGTGCGCTATGGGCACCGTGCAAAGAACCCTGAGTCGATTTTTGATCTTTACGCCAGCAGCCGCGCGGAAGGGCTGGGAACCGAGGTCAAGCGGCGCATCATTCTGGGCACCTATGTGTTGAGCAGCGGTTATTACGACGCGTATTATGGCCGTGCGCAGAAAGTCCGTACGCTGATCCGCAAGGATTTCACGGACGCGTTCAAGAAGTGCGACGTGTTGATGACGCCGGTTGCTCCCACGGCCGCGTACCGCGTGGGGGAGGCGTGCAACGATCCGCTCAAAATGTATTTGGGAGACATTTTCACGGTGCCCGCGAATCTGGCCGGCATTTGTGGGCTCTCGGTGCCGTGTGGAGCGACTGCTGCCGGTTTGCCGGTCGGCTTGCAGGTTTTGGGACCGGCGTTCGGCGAGGAGACGATCCTGCGTGCGGCGTATGCGTATGAGCAGGAGGTGCGGGTATGAGCAAGTACCTGATCACGATCGGACTGGAGACCCACGTCCAGCTCAAGACCAACACCAAGATGTTTTGCGGGTGCAGCCTGAAGTTTGGCGCGGAGCCCAACACCAATGTCTGTCCTGTCTGCCTAGGTTATCCGGGAGCGCTGCCGGTGATGAACCGCGAGGCGGTCAAGCTGACGGTCATGTCCGGGCTGATGCTGGGGTGCGAGATCAACCCCGTTAGCACGTTCGACCGCAAGAACTACTTCTATCCGGACATGTCGAAGGACTATCAGATTTCGCAACTGGGCAAGCCGCTCTGTCTAGGCGGCGGCGTAACGATCCAGATGCCGGAGGGAGCCAAGCGCGTCCGCATCAATCACATCCATCTTGAAGAGGACGCGGCCAAGATCAACCACTATGCGCGGTTCAGCGGGGTGGACTTCAACCGGTGCGGCACGCCGCTGATGGAGATCGTTTCCGAGCCGGACATGGCCTCGCCGGATGAGGCGATGGCCTATCTGTTGGCACTCAAGCAGATTTTGGTCTATGCCGGTGTGAGCGACTGTAACCTGGAAGAGGGCAACCTCCGCTGCGACGTGAATATCAGCGTTCGTCCGGAAGGGCAGGAGCAGCTTGGAACGCGGGCCGAAATCAAGAACATGAACACCTTCAAGGGAATCTATGCGGCGCTGGAGTACGAGATCGCGCGGCAGCTCGTCACGGTGACGCGGGGTGGTGTGATTGTACAAGAAACGCGGCGCTGGGACTCTGACTTGGGCGAAACGCAGTCGATGCGCAGCAAGGAAAACGCGCACGACTACCGCTATTTTCCCGAGCCGGACCTGGCTCCTGTTGTGTTGGGTTTGGCGCAGGTCGAAGCGTGGCGGGCGCTATTGCCCGAGTTACCCTCGGCCAGGCGAGCGCGCATGATGGCGGAGTACGGCATTCCGGAGTACGACGCGGGCGTGTTGGCGGACTCGAGGGAAAACGCCGACTTCTTCGAAGCGGCTGCGCGACTTTGCGGTCAGGGCAAGACCGTTTCAAACTGGTTCATGACCGAAATCATGCGGTTGCTGTCTGAGACGGGCACGACGATCACACACTGCGCGTTGACGCCGGCGGCTCTTGCCGAGCTGGTCACGTTGGTCGACACAAAGGTGATCAACGGCCCTACGGCGAAGGAGCTTTTGCCTGAGCTTTTCCGCGAAGGCGGCATGCCGGCTGCGCTGGTGCAGGCGCGTGGGCTGGGACAGGTGAGCGACACCGCTTCGCTGGAGGGGTTTGTGGAGCAGGTTTTCGCGGCGAACGCCAAATCGGTTGAGGATTTTAAGGCGGGAAAAAAGGCGGCGGCAGGATTTTTGGTAGGCCAGGTCATGAAGCTGAGTAAAGGCAAGGCCGATCCGCAACAGGTCGGCAAACTGGTGGCTGCGAAACTGGCGTAACGCGTAGCGGCAACATGGTTAGAGGAGAACACTGTGACATCAAACGATGATTATGTCTTGCAGCTCTTACAGGAGCAGGGCTATGTGTCGCCTGAGCAGATCGGGACGGTGCTGAGTTCGATCAAACAGGAAGGCGAGACGACACTGGACATCCTAATCCAAACGGGTGCCGTGACTGAAGACGATGTGTTGGCGATGATCGCCATGCAGTTCGGCATGGAGTACGTGCATGTGAATGCCGACGCCATTGACCCTGCGGTTAAAGATGTGATTACCACCGATGTGGCGCGGAAATATGGCGTGGTGCCGGTTTACCGTACCGAGGACTCGGTGACTGTGGCGTTGAGTGACCCGATGGGGTACGACACGGTGGACAGTCTGCGTTACGTCCTAAAGATGAATGTCGAGGCGGTGGTGGCTCCCCGCGCCGAGGTCAAGGCGGCGATCGATAAGCTGTATCCCGAGGAGTTTGAGAATGTTTACGGTTCGATGTCGGACAACGATATCGATGTGTCGGAAAAGGTCAAAAGCGATAGCGGATCGGATGCGGTCGATACCGACGCGCCGGTCATCCGACTCGTGAGTATGATCATCATGGAAGCATGCAAGATGCACGCCTCCGATATTCACTTGGAGCCGATGGAGCGTCACTTCCGCGTGCGGTACCGCATCGACGGAGTGCTGCGTCAGATGGAGAGTCCGCCCAAGCGGTTGCAGGCAGCCATTCTGAGCCGCGTCAAGATCATGTCCAACATGAAGATCTCGGAAAAGCGTATTCCTCAGGACGGACGTATCCAGGTCAGAGTGCAGGGACGTGATCTCGACCTCCGCGTGTCGTCGGTTCCGACCAACCACGGCGAGAGCATCGTCATGCGTATCTTGGATAAGCAGAACCTCTCGCTGGGGCTGCCGCAGCTCGGATTCCTTTCTGACGACCAGAACAAGTTCGAGCGTCTGATCAAGCTGCCGGACGGTGTGCTGCTGGTGACGGGCCCGACCGGCTCCGGTAAAACCACGACCTTGTATGCCTGTCTGGGGCAGATCAACCTGCCGGACCGGAAAATCATTACGGTGGAAGACCCGGTCGAATATCAGATGTCCGGTATCAATCAGGTACAAGTGAACAAAGATGTGGGGCTCGACTTCACGGCCGCGCTCCGCTCGATTCTGCGTCAGGCACCCAACATCGTGATGATTGGCGAAATTCGTGACCATGAGACAGCTGACATTGCGATGGAGGCCGCACTCACAGGTCATTTGGTATTCAGCACGTTGCACACCAACGACGCGCCCAGCGCGGTGACTCGTCTGCTGGATATCGGCGTGAAGCCTTTCTTGGTGGCGTCGGCGGTCCGGGCAGCCATGGCGCAACGGCTGGTGCGCGCCATCTGCGATAAATGTCGCGAAGAGTATACCCCTACGGAGCGCGAATTGAAGATGCTCGGAGCGATTTCAAAGAACGCGATCACCTCGAAAATGTACAAAGGCAAGGGGTGTGCGGCGTGTAGCCAATCAGGGTGTAAGGGACGTAAGGGCATCTTTGAGATCTTTCAAATTGATGACACGATTCAGCGTTTGATCTTCGACCATTCGCCGGCGACGGTGCTGCGTGCCCGTGCACGCGAGATGGGCATGCGGACGCTGCGCGAAGATGGATTGTTAAAAGTCGCTTCGGGCATGACGACGCTCGAGGAAGTTTTACGGGCAACGATGGGAGATGCAGACTAATGAGCACCGAAATCAATATGACGGATTTGTTGCAGGCAACGGTTGACGAGGGAGCTTCCGATTTGCACATTCGTGTCGGCGTGCCGCCGATGTTGCGTATTCACGGTCATTTGACGCCGCTTGACAGTCCGGTACTCAAACCGGAAGATACGGAGGCGCTGGCACGGATGATTGCCGCTGATGATAAGTTGCAAGAGATTGAGCGGTGTGGCGGGGCTGACTTCGCCCTGCCGTTCGGTGATCTGGCGCGCTTTCGTGTCAGCGTGTTTAAAGAGCGCGGGCACTTCGGCATTGTATTGCGCCAGATTCCCAACAAGTTGCTGACGCTGGCGCAGATCGGCTTGCCGGAACAGGTGCAGGAACTGCTCTTTAAGCCGCGCGGTCTGATTCTTGTGACCGGTCCGACCGGTTCGGGCAA
>JBBRJN010000086.1:0-9517 GCA_038219365.1 Kiritimatiellia bacterium
AGTCTCATTCCAGTTACCGCTCGCGGGCGTGTTCAGCCACGTGAAGTCCGCCGCAGCGGCGGCACCGGCCACCATACAGGCGGCGGTCAGTCCGATGAACCATTTTGAAGCGCTCTGTCGTGTTGTCATTGATGCTCCTTACTGTCGGAACCATTGCTTAAGGCTGCGCGGCTTCGAGCTTGAAGAAGCGGGTGTCGCGTACCGGCGAGGCGGTTGGCAGCCGAACCTCATAGAACCAGGTGGATGCATCGAGAATGTTGGTGAGCGCGACCGCGTCCAGATCCACGCCGGTCACCGCGTTGCTCCACACGACCGGGTCGTTCAGCTCCGCCGTGACCTTGAGCGTGTAGCGCACGTCGGTGAAGCTGCTGTTAAGCCGGTTGTAGCCCACCCACAGTCGATTGCTGCGGCTGTTGAGCGAGAGCGAGGCGCGGGCGGTCCGCTGCGCGTCAGTCAGCCCGTCGTTGCGGTTCATGCCAAATGCGTAAAGTTCGAGGTTGCTCATGCCCGCGTAGCCCGAAGGTGCCGTCTGGCCGTTCTTGGCGGGGTCGAGATTCTCTTGTTCGCTGTAGTTGGCTAAACACCACGCCTCGTAGCCGGTCGCCACGTAGGGCGGCGCGGCCGCCGGACGGAAACGCGCCACAAAGGTGAGGGGCGACGGGCCCGCGGTTACCGTCCGGGTGGCGCTCGCCAAGTTCGTGCCGACCCAGCCGTCGAACACGTAGCCCGCATCGGCAACGGCCTGCAAGGGAACCGCGTTACTGTAAAAGAACGAGCCGGTCCATGTCGCGCGGTTGGTCACACCCTCGGTCGAGGTGTCGATGACCACGCCGTTGACTGTGAACCGCCCCCCTGTGCCAAGCGCGCTGCTGTTACGCACGGTCAGGGAACCCACCCCGCCCAGCTTGAAATATGAACTCAGATGGCCCCAGGAGGCCGTATGGCGTGCGGCCGTGTATTGCACCAGCGCACTGTCGACGGCCTGTTGCCACTGCGTTTGCGAGAAGGTGCGACCCCACCGCCGGAAGTGGGTCGCGATTTCCGGCGCGATGCGATCGGCGGAGGCCTCGATGATTCCAGCCGTGCGTTCTGGGCGAAAAGAGGTGTTCAGAAGATTCGCGTACCGGGTCACAAAGAGCGTGCGGTAATCGGCGTTCGCCCAGAGCTGGTTGATCAGGAAGCCGGGCTCTCTCCGTCCCGTCATCTTGTCGCCAGAGAGGTAGCCGAACATGTTGTAGTCGGCCCCTTTCTCGCCCGCCACGTCGAGGTCGTACAGCATCCAGCGCCAGCGCTGGTCGCCGTACTCGCCGCAGGTTGCCACCTGGTTGGTGTGGGCCCGCCAGAAGTCGCAGTTGTTGATCGGCCAGTCGGTGTTCGCGAGAAAGGTTTCGGAAATGATGTAGTCGGTGTAGTTGGTGATGTCGACGTGGGTTCCGAGCTGCTCGTAGTTCGCCGCAGAGACAACCCCGTACGTGTTCACCCAGTCGAGCAACGCCTCGTAATCATCGTCGGCGTTTTTGTCGCCGTCAACGCGCGTGATGACAACTTTCTTGTTATCGAGCGGGTCCTCCTCGTGCATGAGAATATCGGCGTTGTCAGCGTCGATCCCGTAACGCGTGGCGAGGTAATGCTTGTCGTAGCTCTCACGCAGATTGTGAATACCCCAGTATTGGCCGTTGACGTACGCCACCGCCGGGCGATAAGCCATCACGGAGATGTCCAACCCCTTGACGATCTCATGGAAGACGGCATCCTTCATCATCGTGGCAACGCCCGTGTCGGGCCCGTACCAGTCGTTCCCGCTGTTGCGCAGCAGGAAGCGCTTGTAGCTCGTCGGGGCCTGATCGGGAAAGAGCGCGTAATTGATAAGGTCGCTGCCGTATTCCGCCGAACGCGCCATCAGGTACAGCGTCTTCTGCGGGATCGCCCGTGAGCCGCCGCCGTACATGGCCGCGCCGAGCGTCTGCGAGAAGGCGGCGGTCGTCTGCGACGTCTCGAACAGCTCGACATTCACCGCCCGTTCCCAACTGACGCCGTCGCTATCTTGATGATAGTTGGCGTACGGCTTGCCCCACTTGTTCGACCCGTAACCTGCGGGCGAGTCCGCATACATCTTTCCCGGCACATAGAGGCCGGTTGTGAAGCTGAACAGGTCGTTCGTGTTACAAATCAGCGAAACAATCGGCAGCAGGCGGTTCGTGAAGGCCGACCCGACGAAGTAGGTGCCGCGTGTCTCGGCCGAGCGGTATTTGCTGTCGGCGGAAACGGTCACCGCCCGCAGCACCAGCGCCTGCGACAGAGTGCCGACCGGAGGCAGCCAGACGGCGGTCGGCACGCCGTTGCTGATTTCTACCGGATTGGTGCGAGTCCAGGCGATGCCGGCGGCGGCGGGCGGCAGATTACTAACCGTGATCGTATTGCCACTGTAGATGTAGAGCGGCGAGTCGAGCGGATCCGAGCCGTCCACCGAATAGAAAATTCTGAGACCCGCAGCCGCAGAGAGCGTCACGTCCTGGTTCGAGGCGTACACGCCGGGTGCTTTATCGAAAACCGGTTTCGTTGTCAGCATCTCCGAAAGCGCCGCGCTATTGGGAGCTCCGGGCGTGGGCGTGCTATACGTCTTGAACACCGAGACGCTGCCGTCCGGATACGCGCCGTAGGACTGATTCTTGCCGGGCAAGGGCGGTTTCGGAGTAAACGCGGTGGGCGGCTCGAACTTCTGGACGCGTGTGTGGGAGGCATCGTTCCTAAACAGATGCACATTATCGGTAAGATCGCTTTTCAGACCAAAGCCGCCGTGCACGACCGGCACCTGCTCGTTGACCAGCGCCGTCAGGCTCAAATCCATGATCAGGTCAGGGCTCGAGGCCGAGGCTTGATGGACTTCCACGGCTATGACGTTCGTGCCTTGGATCAGGCCGTTCGTTGCCAGCAGGGCGGAGGTCCACAGCATAGACGGCAGGTTCAGCGAGGCCAAGGTGGCGTAGGCCACCGTTCCGCCCGGCATGTTGGAGCGCAGGACCTCTCTGCCGTTCAGGTAGACCACCATGCCGTCGTTGATGCGCGCGTTCATCACCAGCCCGGTCACCGCCGTCGCTTTGGGCACCCAAACCGATTTGCGGAAATAGGCCGTCGTGTACCGTGATGAAGAATTGCCGCCGTATCCCAACACGCTGGCACAATCCATACTCTGCTTGGCGTCGTTGTAGCCGAGCGGCGACTGGCCAGTCGCCCACGACGCATCGTTGAAGGTGTTGGTCTTCCATGTGGCATCCGGCGCACTGGAAGCGGCATAGTAGCGCCAGACGGAGTTGGAAGAGATCAGCGCGACGTCCGGCGCGGTCGTCCACGCCGTATACTCAGGCAGATCGCTGCTGGCGAACACCACCAAGGTCCCGCGCGGCGGGATCTTGTAGCTCGGCAGATCGACGCTCTTGCCCGTGTCGTACGGATTGGAGTCGCCCACCGCATATCCGTTCACGTTGAAATTGGTTGTTCCCGAGTTGTACAGCTCGATCCAGTCCGACGTCTTGTCGCCGGTTTCATCCGCGACCGCTGAATTGTCGTAGCACACCTCGTTGATCACGAGTTGCGCGCGCACGCTCAGACACGCCAACACACCTACGACGGCCATGATTAAATGTTTACCAGTCATCCACACCTCCTCCTGTCGATTAGCCACCGCTGAAACCCGGCAGGCGGCAGCTACACGTAACGAACCCATGCAATCCACGCTCAGCCTACCTTTCTTGCATCAGCATGCCGCCGCTCACGGTCTCAAGGTACTGCTCCATCCGCAGGCACTCGCGCTCCGCCTTCAGGCAGACCTTCTGATACGCAACCAACTCCTCGCGTGCCGCCAACACGTCGTCGCGCCTGACCGCCGGCTCTTTCGCCAGCCCGTCAATCTGGGCGTTCATCAGCTCCTGCAGCCGCCGGCCGTCCTCGGCCAGGCGGTCGCGCTCGGCCCGTGCCGCGCGATAATCATCGAGCACGCCGCTGACCTCCGCACGGATCGTTTCATACAATCCGTCCGCGCGCGCCTTGGCCGCCGCCAGGCGGGAACGCGAAAGCCTGACCTCGTCGCCCAGCCAGTTAAACACCGGCAGCGTCACCGCGACGCGGACCTGCCACTCGCTTTCTTCCCGGCGCGAGGTGTCATGGCCCGAAACATAGGGCTCCGAGGAAGTCAGCGTGGCGTCCTCCTCCTCGTACGTGCCCTCCACATACTCGAACCACGGGATATTTCCAGCCTGAGCGGCCTTAACGCCGTGTTCGGCCGCCTCTTTTTCCTGCTGGGCCCGCGTCAGGTCGGGCCGCCGCATAAACGCCATATCCGTCAGCACCGCTCCGTCGAGATACTCGGACCTCACCTGCTTGCCAAAACCGGGCGGCCGCAGCCGGAGCTGCTCCACCGGCAAACCCGTGAGCACCGCGATGCGCCTGAGCACCTGCTGCCTGGCGGTCTGCTTCTCGCGGATCTCGGACCCGATCGACGCCAGCCTCGTCTCGGCCCGGATCAGCGCCAGCGCGTCGGCGACCCCGGCCATCGACTGCTCCTGGCGAAAATCCCGCGTCTGCGTACGAAGACGGGCCATCTGTTCCAGCAACGCGATCTCTTCGCGCACGGCCTCAGCCTCTAGGCAGAGTGACCGCACTTCGCAGAAAACCGCGTAAGCCGTCTCCTTTGCTTCCTCTTCAAGCGCCCGCGCGGAGGCCGCGCCACGCTTGCGCAACCAATGGTTCACAAACGGATTGGCGGTGTAGACCCGTACCCCCACCGTCGAGCCGTCATACGATTTATCGCCCCACTCGCCATAGCGGTTATAAGGACGGGTCGGGCTGCCAACCTCATCGGGATAAGCCCGCAGGCCGGCGCGTGAGGACGTCGCCTCCTCCTCGTCGCCCCAGTGCTCACCCAAACGCAGCTGCGGGTTCTTCCACCCCGTATCCACCGCCGCCTGATGCCGCTCCGCCTCCGCATCCAACAGCAGCGCCTTAGCCTCGCTGCTGTTCGCCGCAGCCAGCCGTGCCAGCACCTCCCAAGCGTAGCCCTCCGCAGGCGGCGCGTTAGTGACTGCGGCCGCCTCGGGGGCCGCCGCCCGATTCGTTGCGGCAGGTGGCGTGACGTCTGGCGCGTGCAGCGTCTCACGTTTCACGCTGACACACCCGGCCGCCAGCCCAAGCGCCACGCACCATGCGGCCAAGCCTCCCGCACCTCTCTGAACCTCGCTCTTCATGTCACTCATGGTTCCTGACCGTCCCCGATCCGCCTAGAGCGGCGCGGGCCTGCACCCGGAAAAAAAACAGATTCGCCGCACGTTGTCCAGCCAGGTCCTCTGCCGCGCGGAATGTAACGCCACCGTCTCGCCCGGCACCAGGGTGTTGTCCGCGTCCACGAGGCGCAACCTCACGCGCCGTCCGCGGGTCGGATAGCGCGGTGCCGCATTGAAAGGGTCAAGCAAGTCCATCACCTCAGGCTCAATCGTTTCCACCTGTGCGGCCAAGGACTTTGCGGTGTCCCCCACGACGCGCGAAACGTTTACCTTATCGCCCACTTTAAGCCCCACGAGCTGGCTCTGCGTGAACAGCCCGATAATGTACATCGAACTCGCGGAGGCGACCCGAATGATCGGCTCACCTGCCAACACCACGTCGCCCGGTTGCCGCTGGATACGCGACACGACACCCGCCCGCGAGGCCCGCAGCACGGCGGGCTCGCGCTTAACAACCTGCAGAAGGGTCTGCGACACACGCTGCAAGGAGCCCGTGACCGAACCCATCTGCGGCGCGCACGCCGCTGCCGCCAGAAGGGTGCGGCTCTCTTCCAGGTCCTTGACCGCCTGATCGGACCGCTTCTGTAAGGCATCGATCAGCGGCGCGTACCGTGTCACCGTCTGCTCCAGCGCCTGCGCTTTGGGCCGCAACATCGAGAGTTCAACCTCGCTCATTAAGCGCTTGTCAATCAACGGCTGCAGGCGCATGATCTCCGCCTTCAACCCGGCCAGCTCCGCCTCGTCGCGGGCGCGGTTCATCTTCTCTGTCTCCAGTTCCACCGCGGCAGACTGAACCTCCTGATGGTCGTGCCGCTCCGCCTCTTGCAACGTTTGCCTATACTGGGCCTGGCCCTGTTCATACCGCAGCAGGCTCTGCTGGTAATCCACCAGCCGCGCCTCTTGCATCGCCAGGTCCAGCGCCCGGTCGGCGGGGTCCAACCGGACCAGCACATCGCCCGCCTTGACCCGCTGGCCCGGCTGCACCTCGATCGAAAGGATCCGCGACGTGTCCACCGGCCCGACAGTCTCCGACTCGGCCTCGACCAACCCTGTGAAACGGGCCGCAGCCGCGGTCTGCATCATGAACGACAGGAAGACCGGGATCAGCCCAATGATGAGCAGGACAAACCCCAACCGCATTAAACGGCGCAGGCGCACTCGGACTGGCACCCGCATTTTTTGTCGCTTGTACTCTTTCGTCATACCGCTTCCGCCTTACAGTTCAACTGTCGTTCGCTGCATCAGCAGCATGGGATCCGCAAATTTTCCGGCTTTCTTGAGCGCGCTGACCACGTCCTGCTGATAAGCCGGGTCCAGCAGCCTGACCTGATACGAAAATTCTACGCTGTCACCCTGCTCGGCATCGCGCATCCCCAAAAGGTAAAAGGACGAGCAGAACCGCACCAGGATCTCCTGCACTTCCCTCTCCGCCTCCGGATCGCCCGACGGCATGGCGAAACGCAACAGCCCCTCATACTCGCGTCGCGAAGCGAACGGCGCCCAGTGCAACAGCAGCGCCGCAGCGTTGATAAGCACCGTGCCGATCGCTGCCACGAGTGGCATGCCCGAGCCGCAGGAGATGCCCACACCCAGACAGGCGAAGAGGAACATCGCATCGCGCGGGTCGCGCACCGGCGTGCGGAAACGGATAATGGCCAGGGTGCCTAGAATACCCATGCCGCGCGCCAGATTGTTGCCGACCGCCATGATCAGCATGCAGGTCACCATGCTGCCCAGCACCATCGTATGGATGTACGACCGCGAGTAGGTAAAGCCGCGGAACGTGTACTGGTACACCATCGCGAACACCATCGCCAATAAAAAACTCAACACCAGTGCGCCGCCCACCATCTGTGGCGTCAGCGCCTCCTGAGCTCCAAAAAGCATGGCCAAATAGTCAGTCACATTCACCGTCCCATTCACTCACTTTCACACCAGCGCCAGCGCTTCGGACGACTCCGTATTCGCCTCCGGGTAGCCCCGGAAAGCACCTTCGCGCCACAGCGCCGTCGAGTACTTGCAGTTCCCGCTTCTTCGCAGCTGAAACCGCTCCACCATATCCATCACCCACACCGGCGTATGCGACAGGGTTTTCACCTCCATCACCACGCCGGAGTAGTCCAGCCCAAAGCCTTGCGCCTCGGTCGAATCCATCCCCCGCCACAAGCCGCTCTGCCCGAAATCGGTCCACGAGTCGGTCATCTGGTACTGCAACTTGCGGTCGAACGTCACGCGTGCGTAGCGGTCAACCGTCCCCACGTACGACTCGCGAACATACCGCACCAGCGCCACCGGCCTCGCTCCCAACTCCCACACCAACCGCTTGAACTGCAAAAAATCGATCTCCTGCCGTTCGCTCTTGAAAAACGTGGGCAACTGGACACCGAGAACCAGCTCTTTGCCCCATGCCTTAAACGGGATCATCACGCGGGTCTTGACGATCGTGTCCTCCAGTTTCGCCTTGACCTCGGCGAACAACGGAGCCGAGCCAATCTTGCCGTAGGTCCGCACCCGCAACTTGAAACGGCTGACAGCCTCCCTCTCCTTCGCAAAGTGCAACGTAAAGTAAGGGTCGTCTAACTGCAACGTCGTGATCGTGTATTCCGGCGGCGTGCCGTGCGCGTGCGCGTCTGGCATGACAAAAGGCTGAATGAACGCACGCAGCTCAGCCACAAGCGAACGCGGGATGATGTACTTCGCCTCATAGCGTGTCACCAAATCCCGTTGCACCTGTTTTTGCTTGCTGAACACACGCTCTCCTTAATTTAGGATACAGGTTAGTTACTATACCATTCCTGCACTTATCCCGTTAGCAAAAAAACGTGCGCCTCGCACATTTCCAGCACATTTAACCCTCCCTATCTCACCCGAACCGCAAAGAACAGCTTTGGCGCGTTGGTGATGATCGACACCGTCAAGACTCCGCTTCCCGCTTCCGGCCCAGCAAAGGCCGCATTCGATACCGGCGACCAGCCCGCTACCGGAAGCTCTAAGGTGTCGGAACAGACCAGCTCAAGCCGCGGGTCCAACGCACCCGAAAGCCGCAGGTTCACCGTGCCGCTGCCGCGTACCACGGCCGCGCCGCCGCCGGCACCGGTCGCGAAACACGGAATGACCAAGGGGGTCGCAGTCTGGATCTCTGCCGCAACCGACTCTGCGCTTACGCCACTGCCGTTCACCGCCGCCACGCGGTAGGACAGCGTGGCACCGGCCAGCAACCCGCTTTCCGCATAGGTGGGCGTCTCCACATACGCCACGGTCTCGTATGGCAAACCCGCCCTGGGTGCGCGCCGCACAAGATAGCCGTTGCAGTTCGCGGCCGCGCCCCATATCAGCGAAACGCTCCCCACGCCCGCTGTCGCCGCGAGACCGGACGGCACCGAGGGCTGCGCCTCGCACCCGTAGGCCTCCAACTCGGCGATATTGCCCCACCCTTGCGAGGGCGGCAAATACCGCAGATACCTAAACCGTTTATCGAGTTGGATCGACACCTGCGTATAGACCCCGGTGGGCGGTTGGGTGATGACCGTGACCAGCGTCTCCGGCGACTCGAAGGTGTCCACACCGTCTGAAACCGAGGCCAACTGGAACTTCCCGTTCACCATGCGTGCAGGAAGCGACTCGCGCGGCACGTAGCGCAGGGCCTCCAGCCGCCACAGCCGCTCCCTTCCGAGATCCCACCCCGGCCAGCCGCCGTCCGTCGCCGCGTCGTAGAAGCTGGAAATATCCCCGTCGAAGACCTTGTCGCGCGTCCGCGTCGCGTTGTTGCCATATGAGCCAAGCGTCCCGATAACCGACCCCGTCAGTTTACGGGTGACTCCGTTGGCGAAAACCCGGAACGAAGCGCACGCCGGTCCTTCCATCCCGCCGTGGCTTGCCGCCACGGTGTAATAGCACTCCAAGCCGGCCAGCGGCGCTTCATCGGTGAACACGTTGTTCGTGGCCGTGCCGATCAACGCGAACGGCCCGGCCGGTGACGGAGCGCGCCGCACGCTGTAGCCCTCCGCCTCTAGGGACTTACGCCAATAAAGAAGAGGGCGTCCGCCCTGCAGGGTCCCGTCCGCGCCCTCGGGCGTTGACAGCTCATACGTGAACTGCGCGGTATAGGTCACGTCACGACGGGCCTGTAAGGTCCGGCTGATCGCCGTCACGCCGTCGCTCCATCGGACAAAGCGCCACTGCGCGGCAGGTGCCGCCGTGAGGGTCACCGCCGCCCCCTCCTCATACGCACCGCCGCCGAC
>JBBRJN010000087.1:0-9500 GCA_038219365.1 Kiritimatiellia bacterium
CTCGACAATGCTGGTGGCTGCGATCCGCCCGCTCGCGACATCCTGTTTGGCTTCACGGACCGCATAATCGAGTTCCGCTTCGCGCAACCGTTCATACTTCTCGGGCGTCACAATCATGTAACGAACCTTCCCGCGGACCGTGATGCCTGCCTCGCCATTTTCGTCCATGCTCTGCTCCACGCTGCGAATGCCTCGCGTCTTCAAATCGTTCGCCGTAATCGTATTCATCATCGTACTCCTGTCAGTACTTTTTATCGTACGCTCTTATCTCAGGCTTTGCAACCGTGTAATCGTACCCGAGGTACCCGAACACGGATTCCGTTTCTGCTTCTCTGGAAGAAGTCTAAACGCTATACTGTAAAACTCTTTTTGCAGATTCTTTCAGTTTTGCTAGAAACGGAGTGTTTATGAATGTTGAAGCGTGGAAGGCTGTTGAAGCGGAAATTGAAGCGACCCGGAAGACGCATTTGCGTGAGCTGTTCGCTAAAGATTTAGGGCGTGCCGGGAGATTTACGGTGGACGCCGCCGGGTGGACGTTGGATTATTCCAAGAACCTGATTACACCCGCGCTGATGAAGAAGCTTGTGTTGCTGGCTGAGGCAAGCGAGCTGCAGAAATGGATCGATGCCATGTTCGCCGGAGAGGCGATCAACGAAACCGAGAACCGTGCGGTGCTGCACACGGCGTTGCGCAATCGCCCGGACCGTCCGGTGTTTGTGAAGGGAAAGGATGTGATGCCCGACGTGCAGGCCGTGCTCAACGCGATGGCGATCTTCGCGGAGCGCGTGCGCACCGGCAAGTGGCTGGGCCACACGGGCAAGCGCATCAAACACGTCGTGAACATCGGCATTGGCGGCTCCGACCTTGGCCCGGCCATGGCTTGCCAGGCGCTGAAGCCCTACTCCAAACGCTCGATCACGATGCACTTCGTTTCCAATGTTGACGCGACCCATCTGGCTGAGGCTTTGAGAGAGGTGAAGCCGGAACAGACCCTTTTTATCGTGGCCTCGAAAACCTTCACCACGCAGGAGACCATGACGAACGCGCTGAGTGCGCGTGCCTGGCTCATCGAGAAGCTGGGTGATCCCGCGGCGGTCTCTAAACACTTCGTGGCGGTTTCAACCAATGCCGAAAAGGTCGCGGCCTTTGGCATCGACACGGCCAACATGTTCGGTTTTTGGGATTGGGTCGGAGGCCGCTACTCTCTGCCGTCAGCCGTCGGACTGTCGCTGATGCTGTCGATCGGGTCGCGTAACTTCCAAAAAATGCTTAAGGGCTATTTTAAAATGGACCGGCACTTCGCGACGGCGCCGTTCAGCCGCAATCTGCCGGTCATTATGGGATTGCTGGGCGTGCTTTATTCCAACGGCTACGGTGCTGAGAGCTACGCGGTGTTGCCGTACGACCAGTATCTCGCGAGATTGGCAGCTTATCTGCAGCAGCTCGACATGGAGAGCAACGGCAAGTCGGTAGACCGCCAGGGCAAACGCGTGAACTACGCCACGGGGCCCATCGTGTGGGGCGAGCCGGGAACGAACGGGCAGCACGCCTTCTACCAGCTCATCCACCAAGGTACGCGCCTGATCCCGTGTGACTTTATCGGGTTCTGTACTTCACATAATCCGATCGGTGACCATCACGATAAACTGATGGCCAATTTCTTTGCGCAGACCGAGGCCTTGGCGTTCGGCAAGACGGCTGCCCAATGTCGTGCGGAAGGCGTGCCTGAGAAGTTGGTGCCGCATAAAACGTTTGAAGGGAATCACCCCACCAACACGCTGCTGGCCGACGCGTTGACGCCGGAGACGTTCGGTGCGCTGATCGCGTTGTACGAGCACAAAGTGTTTACGCAGGGGATCATCTGGAACATCTTTTCGTTCGACCAGTGGGGCGTGGAGTTGGGCAAGGTGTTGGCGGCCAAGGTGCTTGGCGAGCTGACCTTAGGCGAGCGTCCGGTGTTACGTCACGACGCCTCCACGAACGCGCTGATCGAGCGCTTTCGCGCTGCACACGGACGTGCCTAAAAATAAGTCAGGAATCTAATGCCAGTGCGGTTTGAGACAACGGAGCTTGAGGGCGTGACGCTTTGCGTCCCGGACGTACACCGGGATGAGCGCGGGTTTTTCATGGAGACCTATCACGCCGCCCGCTACATGGAGGGCGGCGTGCGGGCGGTGTTTGTTCAGGACAATCGCTCGTCCTCGGGCAAAAACGTCCTGCGCGGTCTGCACTATCAGCTGCACAAGCCGCAGTCCAAGCTGGTCTCCTGCATCCACGGCGAGATCTTCGATGTGGCGGTTGACCTCCGCAGCGGCTCGCCGACCTTCGGCAAATGGGCAGGTGCGAAGTTGTCCGAGATAAACGGCCACCAGCTGTTCCTCCCCGGCGGTTTCGCTCACGGGTTCTGTGTGCTTTCGGAGGTGGCCGAGATTGTCTATAAGTGTTCAGAGTTTTATGATCCGCGCGACGACCGTGGTGTACGCTGGGATGATCCCGCCTTGGGTGTCGTGTGGCCGGTCAGCGAGCCGGTGCTCTCGCGCAAGGATGCGCAGTTGCCGTTTCTGAGCGAGGCCGAGTTGCCTGTATTTAAGAGCAATCGTTAAGGGTCAAGGGCGAGCTGATCGGACCGCTGTTTAACGGATATAAAAAATTGGAGAATAAAAATGAAGCTGACGGTGAGAATGATAGGGGTCATGCTGGCGTTGGGGCTAGCGGTGAGGATGTTTGCGGCTGAATCGCGCGTCCTCGCGAGCTGGGACTTTTCAGATGAGTCTTCCAAAGCGTGGTCAAAACAGGCGAACCATTGCAAGGACGTGCGCATGGAAGAGGGCATCCTCAAAGGCACGATGACGGGAAGCGATCCATTTTTGACCAGTCCTGCGTTTTCAATCGCCGCCACGGCCAGCCAAGTGATTGAGCTGCGCGCGAAGTGTTCGACCGGCGGTAAGGGCGAGCTCTTCTGGATTCCCGCTGGCGCGGGCCAGGCGCAGCAGAAATGGGTGGCCGCGATCGATTGGATCGGTGACGGCCAGTGGCACGACTACCGCGTCTCGCCCTACTGGCAGGGCGAGAAGAGCATCTCGCGGCTGAGGGTTGATTTTGCCCCGCCTCACGGAGGCGAGGGGACGTTTGAGGTGGACGCGATCCGCATCGTGGACGAGGCTGCGGTGTCCAGCGGCGAGCGCGCTTGGCGAGGCGCGGGGCTTGCGGCTTGGCGCGGTGTTGAAGGTGCGACGGCTGAAGCGAAAAACGAGTCGTTGGTCTTTTCTTCGGACAAGGGGCTGGTCGGAGCACTGCTGAGTCCGGCATTGAAGATCCCGTCCGACGAGACGTGTGTGGTGGCGGTCGAAATGGCGGTGAAAGAGGGTGATTCAGCATGCTTGGCCTGGGCTTCAGATGCGGTGAGCGGCTTGCATCAGAAGAGCTTCAGACTCAAGGCCGATGGACGCTTTCACACCTACAACATCGATGTGGGCGGCCAGAAAAGCTGGAGCGGTAACATCGTTTTGCTCAAGCTGGTGCCGGTGGTGCAGAAGGGCGCTCAGGCGACGATCCGCTCCGTCGGTGTGGCCGAAGAGCCTCAGGGTGCGGCCGATGTGACCGTCGAGCAGGCTCGGCTGTCGGATGCGATCAACCGTGCGGGCCGTGTCGCACCTCTGCTTATCCAGTTCAGCAACGCCGGCGGCAAGGATGCCAAGAACGTCACGCTGGTCGTGAAGCGCCTGCCCAAAGGCGTGAGCGTGAACGCTGCGCCGGGTTGGGAGAAGGTCCCCGAGATCCCGGCGTTGGGCTCGGTGACGCATACGCTGGAGCTGATGGCTACGAAGGCGATTTCGGGGGATGCGGAGTTTGCGCTGACCGGAGACGGGCTGGAGGGACAGAGCGTCAAGGCCCGGATCGATATCCTGCCCGACTTGAAACTGGAGAAAGCCGCTTACGTGCCTGTGCCCAAACCCGTGAAGAGCAATTACGAGATCGGGGCGCTCTATTTTCCTGGCTGGTCCAAAATCGAGGCGTGGGCGCGCATCTGGCCGGTGGCACCGGAGCGTAAGCCGGTGCTGGGCTGGTATGATGAGGCCAAGCCCGAGGTGGTGGATTGGCAGATCAAGTGGGCCGTGGAAAACGGGCTCTCATTCTTTCTCGTCGACTGGTATTGGAATCAGGGGAACCAGCATCACGACCACTGGATCAAGGCCTTTCAGCAGGCGCGGTATAAGTCGTATCTCAAATGGGCGGTGATGTGGGCGAACCATAATCCAGCGGGGAGCCATTCGGAGGAAGACCAGCGCAAGGTGGCCAAGTTCTGGATCGACACCTATTTCAACACGCCGGAGTATTACCGCATCGACGATAAGCCGGTGGTCATGATTTGGAGTCCGCAGAACATGAACCGTGACCTAGGTGCTGACGGCTGCAAGCGCCTTTTGGAACTCTCACGCAAAATGGCTGTCGAGGCCGGTTATAAAGGCATCTACTTTATCGCCATGAAGTGGCCCGAAGCGTCGTATGACCCCAAGGTGGTGCAAGGGCTCAAGGACATGGGCTTTGACATGACCTCGATCTACCACTATATGGACCATGGCGGCAAGGCCGAAAATCCGCGGCGCTTCTCGTTTGATCTGGTGGCCGACTCCAATTACGCGCAATGGAAGGGCTTGCACGAGACCGGAATCCTGCCGTTTCTCCCGAACCTCTCGACCGGTTGGGATGACCGCCCGTGGCACGGCGACAAAGGCACAGAGGTCTATGGCCGCACGGTTAAGCATTTCCAGCGGATCTGCAAGGACGCCAAGACGTTTGCGGATGAATCGGGCGTGAAGCGGATGACGCTCGCGCCGTTGAACGAGTGGGGCGAGGGGTCCTATGCTGAGCCCAACGCGCAGTACGGGTTCGGCATGTACGAGGCGGTGCGCGACACCTTCTGTCAGAAGCCGAAAGAGGGTTGGCCTTTGAACTACGGGCCGCAAGACGTGGGGCTGGGCCCTTACGACTTGCCTCCACCGGTGAAGGATGACGCGCGGGAATGGCTGTTTGCCAAGGGTGCACAAGGGTGGTACGGCCTGATGGGTATCGGCGATTTTATGGCTGGCGAAGGGGGGCTCACCTTCAAGACCGTGTCGCCTGATCCCGCGATCGCACGGACACTCGACGCGGTGCCCGCGAAACAGGTGTCGCAGATTGCCGTGCGCATGCGAGTGGCGGATGCGAAACCCGGGGACGGGTGTCAGCTCTTCTGGCAGGTGGGGTCTGTTCCCGCCAACGAAATGACCGTCTTGCGGTTGCCGCTGGTGGCAGATGATCAGTTTCATGACTATGTGTTCGAGGTCGGCAAGCACCGCCAGTGGCGCGGCCGGATCAACGCACTGCGGTTCGACCCTGTTAATCAGCGGGGCACGACAGTGACGGTTGAGAGTATTCGAATGTTGCCGACGACGAAATAACCGAAGCTAACGGAGAAAAGAATGAGTCAGAACGTGTTGTTGTCAGCGAATGAGGCGGTCGCGTGGGCGGCTTGCAAGGCCGGATGTACCGTGGCATCGGCCTATCCCGGGACGCCGAGCACCGAGATTCTTGAGAACGTGGCCAAGTTCAAGGACACGATCAACTGCGAGTGGGCGGTGAACGAGAAAGTCGCGATGGAGGTCGCGATCGGCGCGTCGATCGCGGGCGCGCGCGCCCTGACGGCAATGAAACATGTGGGTCTGAACGTGGCGATGGATCCGCTGATGACCTACACCTATGTGGGTGCCAACGGCGGCCTGGTTATCGTCACGGCTGATGATCCCGGCATGCACAGCTCGCAGAACGAGCAGGACTCGCGCAACCTCGTCAAGTTCGCGCGTGCGGCGCTCTTCGAGCCGGCCGACAGCCAAGAGACCTTCGATATGGTGATCGCGGCCTTCGAGATCTCCGAAAAGTATCAGGTTCCGGCCTTTATCCGCCTGACGACGCGCACCTCGCACACCTCGACGGTGGTGGATGTGGGCGACGATTTCGGTCCGGGCAAGGTCGAGCGCAAAGCCTATGTGAAAGACATCCGGCGCTACATCCCCGTGCCGATGTTCGCGAAGCCGCAGCGTCTCAAGGCGCAAGAGCGCACCGAGGCGTTGCGCGCCTTTGCCTGCGAGACGCCCTTCAACCGCATGGAGGCGGGCGACACGCGGCTGGGCATCATCACCTCCGGCGTGACCTATCAGTTCGTGAAGGATGTCTTCCCTGAGTTCAGCGTGCTGAAACTGGGCTTCGCTAACCCGCTTCCATCTGACTTGATCCGGCGTTTTGCAGCGAGCGTGGACCGTTTGCTGGTAATCGAGGAGCTTGATCCCTTTATCGAGGAGCAGGTGCGGGCCATGGGCCTGCAGGTGGTGGAGCACACGACCGAACTCAACATGCTGGAGATGAATCCCGTGCGCCTGATGGCGCTGCGCAAGGAACTCTTGGGCGATGTCGAGATTCCCTCCGTGCGCCGCGCCGATGCGGGTCTGCCGACGCGCCCGCCGGTGTTGTGTGCCGGGTGCAGTCACCGCGGCGTATTCTACACGCTGGCCCGGTTGGGCGCGACCGTGACCGGCGATATCGGCTGCTACACGCTGGGTGCGTTTCCTCCCCTGAGCGCCATGGACACGACGATCTGCATGGGGGCGAGCATCGGCAACGCCTTCGGCATGGAGAAGGCCGGGATGAAGGGCCGGATCTGCGCGGTGCTGGGCGACTCGACCTTCTTCCACTCCGGCATGACCGGCCTCCTGAACGTGCTCTACAACGGCGGGCGCACGACCACGATCGTGCTCGACAACCGTATCACCGGCATGACCGGCCATCAGGAAAACCCCGGTTCCGGCAAGACCCTGTGTGGCGACCCCGCGCCGATCACGGACATCGCCGAGGTGGCGCGGGCCATGGGCTTCAAGCGCGTGGTGACCGTGGCGGCGTACGACCTGCCGGCGCTGGAGCGGGTGTTAAAAGAAGAATTGGACTCGCCCGAACCGTCGGTGGTGATCGCGGGCGCGCCGTGCCGGCTCGCGGCCAAGCTGATGAACGAGGGCACCTACGAGGTGGATGCCGCCAAGTGCAAGTCGTGCGGCGCATGCTTCAAGCTGGGTTGCCCGGCCATTGAGCGTGGCGAGGCGACGCCGGACGGCAAGCGCTTCAAGTCGCACATCGATCCGGTGCAGTGTTCGGGCTGTAACCTGTGTATCCAAACCTGCAAATTCAACGCGATTTCGAAGATCCGGTAGCCGGACGTGAGGCGATAGAAGCGAGGGCTTTCACATGAAGACGATGAATGTTTCTTTGGTCGGTGTGGGTGGGCAGGGAATCCTGCTTACCAGCGATATTCTGGCGAAGACGGCTGCGCTGGCCGGGCTTGACGTCAAGAAGAGCGAGATCCACGGCATGGCGCAGCGCGGCGGCAGCGTGATCAGCCAGGTGCGGTTTGGTGAGAAGGTGTATTCGCCGATCATCGCGGACGGCACCAGCGACCTGCTGGTCTCGTTCGAGCGCCTGGAGGCCTTGCGCTGGCGGCATCTGCTGACGTCTGACGGCAAGGTGCTGATCAACGACATGAATATGACGCCGATCACGGTCTCGAGCGGGCAGATGCCCGCCGTGACAGACCTGGACGTGCGGCTCAAGGCCGAGTATCCCGGGGCGCTCTATATCGACGCCATGGCGCTGGCTCAGGCACTCGGCAACACGCGTGCGATGAACATGGTTGTCGCGGGTGCGCTCTCCAAGCTGACGCCGTTCGGCGCCGATGTGTGGGAACAGGCGATGCGCGAGCGCATCCCCGGAAAATTGCTTGAGCTGAACATCAAGGCCTTCGAGGCCGGACGTCAGGCTGTGCAAGGGTAGGCCTACCCGTTGTCCCGCGTGCGCGGTTTGAAAGGGAAAGCGGATGGCGTTTCTCAGCAAACTCTTTCAGCGGCTGACCGGCCACGGCCGCGAAAAGCCGTTGCCGCGCTCAGCCGTCGTGGGCGCGTGGGGTGAGGAGTGCGCCGTCACGTTTTTGAAAGCGAACGGGTTTACGGTTCTCGGCCGAAATGTCCGGCCCGACAAGCGCGACGAGATCGACATTGTGGCACAGGTCGGCGAGACGCTGGTGTTCGTCGAGGTCAAGACGCGGCGGCGCGAGGCGTTCGGACGCCCCATGAGGGCGGTGGACAAGGACAAGCGTCATGCGCTGAACCGCGCCGCTGCGGCCTATTTGCGCAAAGCGAAATTCCCTTATTTATTCTATCGTTTTGATGTGATCGAGGTGTTGGGGCAGCCTGAAGAGGGCGAGCCGGTCATCCGTCATCTCGACGACGCTTTTCCTTTTGAGCAGCGCTTTAAGTTTCCCGTAAACTGAACGGCAGGCTGTCCAGGCTCTGGTTTCGGGCTGGCTTTGCCTACTTGAATGCTGGTATATTTACGCCTCACGGATAAGAATAAAAAAAGACGGGTAGGGTGGTCTGATGAAAATAATCCTGATGATGGTGGCGACGGTTGGGCTGGCCGTTTCAGCGGTGCAGGCCAAGACGGTCAACGTGTTCTTCGCGGGCGGGCAGTCGAACGCGAAAGCTTCGTGGGGCACGGCGCTTGCCAGCGGCCTGCAGGCGGGCTACGGTTCTACCCTTGTGATGGCATGGACGAACCATTCGGGCGAGCCTCTGGCGAACTGGTATACGACCGCGCCGCAGGCCAATTACGGCAGTGACCTGTGGAACGCCTCCGGAACAGCCGTGCTGCAGGCGCGCATCCAGGCGATCACCAACGCGGGCGATCAGGCTGTCTTCCGGGGGATCTTCTGGTTCCAAGGTGAGACTGACACCGGCAGTTATGGCACAATGGACGCCTACACCAACCGGTTCACCAGCATGATGGCGCAGTTGAAGCAAGATATGGGCTTGACCAACGACGTCCGCTTCACCCTAGCAATCATCGACGCCAAACCCGGCGCGGAGTACGATGATGCTCTTGCCGCAATCGGACGGACGCGCGCGATGGTCGACTACTTGCGTACGAACCAGATTGACCTGTGTTCCGGACCGCAAGGCGCGTATGTGGACACGCGTGGCTACGCGCGTTCGGACGTGTGGCATCTGCTGACGAGCGCACCGGACGAACCGAGCCGGTTGGGCGTGGCGATGAGCGCGGCGTACACCAACAAATTCGGCGTCTCGCTTCCGGCCTCGGAGACGGTGGACATATTCAGTCACGCCGCCGACGGCGCCATTTACCCTCCGTCAGGAATATTTTCTGATCAAGACCTGATTTGTGGCAACGCGAACGGTGTCCAATACAACGGCGTTGCGTTTTTCCAATTGCCGAAGAACCGTATCGACTTGGCAAGCATGGCCTTTACGGTGTGGCAGAACAATGGGCCGTTGACGAACGCCAACATCGATGTCTGGGGGTTGGGGTACATGAGCACCCCGGCGTTGAACGGTGCGTGGGTACTGCTGGCTGACACGGATACGCGATCCCCGATCAATTATAACGTGCAGGTCACCAAGATT
>JBBRJN010000088.1:0-9470 GCA_038219365.1 Kiritimatiellia bacterium
ACGCCGCGATGAAGGCAAAGAGGTTGTCGACGCCAACTATGCGTCGTCGCAACCCAAAGGTGACGCGAGCGGTTGCGCGGCGTACAACGACTTCCGTGAGTTGCTGGCGCGCAAAGACATTGACGGCGTGGTGATCGCGACGCCGGACCACTGGCACACGCCCATCTCCATCTACGCGGTCAAGGCGGGCAAGGACGTGTACTGCGAGAAACCGGTCTCGATGACGGTCCGGCAGGGGCGTGCCCTGGTGGATGCCGTGCGGGCGAACAAGCGCGTGTTTCAGAACGGATCGCAGTACCGCTCGATGACGACGATGCACGAGGCGATTGACTTTGTCCGCGCAGGAGGGCTTGGCAAGATCAAGTCGGTCTTTACGCTTTGGGGGAACGTGAACGTTCCGACGGTCGGCGACTCGCGCATCACGCTGAACCCCGCACTGCCCGAAGAGCCGGTGCCCGATGGCTTGGACTGGAACCAGTGGGTGGGGCCTGCGCCGTTCCGCCCCTACAACAAAGCTTACCACCGGAATCCGATCCCGGGTGTCGTGCCCTGGACGTTCTGCCAGGATTTCGGCAATGGCGTTTCGACGAACTACCATTCGCACGCGGCTGACGTGATCCAGTATGCTCTCGGCATGGAGGAGAGCGGCCCGGTCGAGATCATCCATCCTTCCGGCAAGCAGTTTCCGACGCTGACGTGCCGGTATGCGAATGGCACGCTGCTCCATCACATCGACGGCTGGAGGCAGGTGAAGGAGCTGTACCACGCGGTGCCCGAGGAGGCGAAGCTGGACGGCATGTTTGGCGGGCTCTTCATCGGCGAGCGCGGCTGGCTGAACATCGAGCATGGCAACCCGATCGAGGGCGGACCGGAGACGATTTTCCAAGAGATGAAGCTCAAGACACGCGAGGTGTGCGGTGCCAACAACCACCACGCGAATTGGTTCGCGTGCATGAAAACGCGAAAACAGCCGAGTTCACACGAGGAGATCGGCCATCGCGCCGCATCGCTCGGCCACCTCGTGGACGCCTCCTTCCGGTTGGGACGTTCTCTGAAATGGGACCCGGTGAAGGAAGTGTTTGAGGGTGACGACCCGGCGAATGCGCTTCTCTCGCGTCCCATGCGGGAACCGTGGCGCCTGTAAAAATGTTATCTGGCGGACCGGGGCATGCGCGTGTTGCTGGTGAGCACGGACCCGGCCTCTAATCTTGACGAGGTGCTGGGGGTTAAGCTGGCCTCATCACCGACGGCGTGGACGGGGTTTCTAAACGAGAACACCAGCGGCACCTCCTGTCTGGGACCGCTGGCGGGGCTTGAGAGGAGACGGAAGTCGGAGGTCAGAAGGCCGAGGACAGAGTCGGAAAGAGCGTAAAGGAGACGGTGGCATGCGGAAGCTGAACGTGTTGTTTTTATGTACGGGCAATGCGTGCCGGAGCCAGATGGCGGAGGGCTGGGCGCGGGCGCTGAAAGGCGATGTGATCGAGGCGTATTCGGCGGGCATCGAGACGCACGGGCTCAACCTGGATGCGGTGAAGGTCATGGCCGAGGCGGGCGTGGATATTTCGGGGCACCGCTCGAAGAACGTGGACACGCTGCTGGCGGTGCCGTTCGACTGCGTGGTGACGGTGTGCGGCCACGCCAACGAGAACTGCCCGTTCTTTCCGGGCTCGGCCAAGGTTGTGCATGTCGGGTTCGACGATCCGCCCGCGCTGGCCAAGTTGGCCGAGGGTGAAGAGGAGAAACTGAATTGCTACCGCCGCGTGCGCGACGAGATTCGGGCGTTCGTTGAAAAGTTGCCCGAATGCTTGGAGAAAATATGAAAAAACGACACGGTTCTCTGTCCACTCTTGCCCTGTGTCTATGGGTCTGCTCCTGTGGTAAGAGCCATACGGTTCACGTTGTAAAACAGGACGCGGTTGCTCTCAGCAACTCAGTGCCAGAAGGTGACGTGAAATTAACATGGACGCCAATCATCATTGATACACGTTCGCCGCAAGAATATGCGGCCGGTCACATTGACGGTGCGCTCTTGATGCCATACGACACAATTGGGGCCATGATCGAAGCGAAGGTCGCTGATAAAAGCACGCCGATCATGCTTTATTGCCGTAGCGGCGTCCGATCGGAGATGGCCCGAAAAACTCTTGTTTCGTTAAACTACACGCGTGTTAAAACTCTCGGCAGCATGCGGGCCGCCGCCGATAAGCTTAATAAAGAGGTGGTGAAGTTCGCCAACCGCACAACGCACTGGTTTAACAACGGGGCCAATAAGTGACGACTAAACGATATAAAGTGCGCGGCATGGACTGCGCCGAGGAAACGGCGGCGTTGCGCCAGACGGTCGGAAGGCTGCCTGGCGTAGCCGACCTTTCTTTTAACCTGCTCAACGGTATCATGGAGGTCTCGCTGTCGGAAGAGGGACTCGATGACGTCATTATTATCACTGCGGTCAGAAGCGCGGGATTGCGTGCCGAGCGTCAGGAGGCCGGAGCAGAGTCGGCAAGTGACAGCGAGTCCGATGCCGGTGCGTGGTGGAAGAATCCGCGGAGCCTCTTGTGCGGAGTCAGCGGGTTGCTGCTTCTAGCGGGTTTCCTCTCGCACGCGGTCTTGCACGGCAACCTTATCCACGCGTTGGTCGGCGGCGACGAGGGCGCCGTCCGCCACCATTTTCCGCTCCTTTCGATCTTCCTTTACGCGGCCTCCGCGCTTGTCGGCGGATGGCTCATCTTGCCGAAGGCTTTCTCGGCGTTCCGCCGCTTGCGTCCCGACATGAATTTCCTGATGACGCTGGCTGTGGCAGGTGCCATGCTGATCGGGGAATGGTTCGAGGCCGCGACCGTCGCCTTCCTGTTCTCGGTGTCGCTGCTGCTGGAGTCCTGGAGCGTGGCGCGGGCGAGGCGGGCAATCCGCTCCCTGCTGAACGTGACCCCGCCCACGGCCCGCTTCATTTGTCCGCACCACGGCGAGATCATGGAGAAGCCTGTTGGCGAAATCGATGTCGGCACCACGGTGCTGGTCCGCCCCGGCGAACGGATCCCGCTCGACGGTGTGGTGACCAAGGGCTCGACACTCGTTAACCAGTCCCCGATCACGGGCGAGTCCGTCCCGGTCAGGAAAGCGCCCGGCGAAGAGGTCTTCGCGGGCACGATCAACGAAACGGGAGCCATCGAGTTCAGCGTCACCCGGGCGTCTGCGGACACTACCCTGCACCGGATTATCCGCATGGTCGAAGAGGCGCAGGCCCGCCGCGCACCGTCAGAACAATGGGTCGAAAAATTCGCGCGGTACTACACGCCCGCCATGGTCGCCCTCGCGGTCCTGGTGGCCGTTGTGCCGCCGCTTGCCGGGCATGGTGGCTGGGGCACCTGGTTCTATGAGGCGCTGGTGATTTTGGTTATCGCATGTCCCTGTGCCTTGGTCATTTCAACGCCGGTCAGCATCGTGTCGGCCCTCGCCTCCGCCGCCCGCAACGGCGTGCTGATCAAGGGGGGCGCTTTTCTGGAAGCCGCAGCCGCATTGAAAGTCATCGCTCTGGACAAGACCGGGACGGTGACGCGGGGACATCCGGAGATCCAGCAGATTGTCCCGCTGAGCGGCCACACGGAACACGAGCTACTGGCGCGCGCGGCCGCGCTTGAAACGCACAGCGACCACCCGCTTGCGCAGGCGATCCTGCGTTATGCCCAAGCGCAAAAGACGCCTTTCCCGCCGGCCGAGGATTTCCAAATCCTGAAAGGGAAAGGAGCGGCGGGCTTGATTGAGGGCCGCCGGTTCTGGCTGGGGAGCCACCGGTTATTGCACGAAAAAAAGGGGATGGAAACGACGGAGGTCCACGCCTTAATCGGGGTCATGGAGGATGCCGGGCACTCCGTCGTCGTGATCGGCAACGAGTCCCATGTGTGCGGTTTTATCAGCATCTCCGACACGGTCCGCGCGGGGGCGGCCGAGGCCATCCGCGACATGAAGAGGGCGGGTGTCGGCCATGTGGTCATGCTCACCGGAGACAACCGCGGCACGGCTGACGCCGTGGCACGGGCGGTCGCCATCGACGATGTGCGTGCCGAACTGCTTCCGGAGGACAAGTTGCTCGCGATCCAAGGATTCGTGCGGGATGTGGGGCCGACGGCCATGATCGGCGACGGGATTAATGACGCGCCCGCGCTTGCGGCGGCCACGCTCGGCATCGCAATGGGTGCGGCCGGGAGTGACGCCGCCATTGAGACGGCGGACATCGCGCTCATGTCCGACGATCTCGCAAAAATCCCCTGGCTCATCCGCCACGCCAAACGGACACGCGCCGTCATCCTGCAAAACATCACGTTTGCGCTGGGCCTCAAACTCGTGTTCATGGCCCTCGCCGTCGCGAACAGGGCTACACTCTGGATGGCCATCGCGGCTGACATGGGGGCTTCGCTGCTCGTGATCCTGAATGCCTTGCGGCTTCTGCGCGACCGCTCCAACTCCGCGCCCTAAACAGCAGCAAAAAACGATGCAGGCGATGGGGATACGAATGACCGCGAAGATGTTCGGGCAAGGCAAGTCCGATGCGGCAGCCTTGCGAATGGACTGTGTCAAACGAGCGGGCAATTGGGTGGCATGCGTTGGGTGGTTTTGGTACATTTGTGACAATCAAAACAAAAACACATTGTGCGTTGAGTTCGCGGCTTTACGGAGCTCTTCTCTGCATCGATGCTGTCAATCGGGAAAGGATAGGGTGCAGGCTAAGAAAAGCCCCATGTTGCCAGCCGACCACCAGGCTGCTGTTCGGCGCGTGCTGGCTCTGGGCCGCTCGGGCGAGCCCACCGTGTTGCCTGAACGGATCGGCATGTGGTCGGCTGTTTCGAAAACGGATACAACAGGGGGCTCTTGCAAAACCCCGTGTGGCACGGGCATCTTGCCCGTGATTCATGGGCGAGACGCCCATGCCACTCTGGAGACCGGCGGGTTTTGCAAGAGCCTCAACAGGAGTGTGAAAACATGAGCAAGGAAAGAAAGAACAACCTCGTTGACCCCGTCGCGCTTCTGCGGCGCATGGAGCATTTGGCGGGTGGCACGATGAAGCGCAAGGTCCATGAGGCACAAGAGTTGGTTGTTGGGCTGATCCGAATGATCGAGGAGAAGCGGCTGAAAACCCGAAGCAACATGCGGTCCCTGGCGTCCTGCTGGGTCATCGGCGCTGCCGTTCTCACCGCAGATGCCGGTTGGGCCGCAGCGATCAAGGACGCCGAAGCGGCTTCGCACGGCGACACGGCTGCGACGCAGACGTTCGTGAAAAACTATGAGTTCCCGGGCGTCAAGATCGTGCAGTTCAATCTGGCGGTCCTTTCGCACTATTCCTATTTCGTGGTGAGCGGCACGGACGCGCTGGTCGTCGATCCGGACCGCGACATCCAAGTGTACCTCGACACGGCCAAGAAGGAAGGGTGGGGGATAAAGGGTGTCTTCCTGACCCATTCTCACGCCGATTTTGTTGCCGGGCACAGCGAGTTCGCGAAGGCGCTTGGGTGTCCCGTCTACCAGAACAAAGAGTGCGGCGCCAAATATGCTATCACAGCGCTCTCTGACGGTCAGACAATCCCGTGGGGCGAGGTGACGCTTCAGTTCGTGACCACGCCCGGTCATACTCCGGACGGGATGTGCGCCTTGGTTTTCGACAAGGTTGACAGGGCCAAGCCCTGCGCGATTCTGACAGGTGATACGCTTTTCGTGGGCTCGGTCGGGCGGCCGGACCTGATGGGCGGCACGATGTCAGCCGCCACGCTCGCGGGCATGAGCTTCGACTCGTGGACGGCCAAGCTTGCACAACTGGATGACAGCGTGATCGTGCTCCCCGCGCATGGCGCGGGTTCGCTGTGCGGGGCGCACCTGCGCGACGAGCCTTCTTCAACGATTGGTGCGGAGCGCGCGACGAACCCGTATCTTCAACATAAGGGTAAAAACGATTTCATTATGGCAGTCTTGGAGGGGCTGCCTGAAGCGCCGCAATACTTCAAACATAACGCTGAGATGAACCGCGAAGGCCCCTTGTTGGTGGCATGGAACGCGCCGTTGCCCCCGGTCCCTGCGCTGGACACGACGCTGAGCGATGTCAACGCCGTTTACGTGGTTGACCTGCGTGACGCAAAAAGCTATGCCGCGGGGCATATCCCCAATTCTGTAAACATCGCCCTGCGCGGGCGGTTGGAGACTTGGGTCGGCATCATGGTGCCGTGGGGCATGCGCACTGTGTTGTGCGGCGGCGCCGATGAAGTGAAAGAGGCGGTCTTCCGCCTGCACCGCGTGGGTTACGACCTCGCAGGTGTCGTGACCTTCGACGCGTGGACCGAGGCGGTTCAGCCGGTTTATTCAAACGAACCGATTCAGCCACGGGCCCTTTATCAGCGCATGAAGGACAATACCGCGCCGATGATCGTGGATGTGCGCCTGCCGAGCGAGTGGATGGGGTTGCGCATCGGCAACGTCGTGAACCTGCCGCTCAACCTCTTGGGTGACCTTGCCCCGGCCAAGCTGGACCCACAGGAGCCGGTCGTGACGGTCTGTAACTCGGCTTACCGCAGCAGCATGGGCATCGGCGTGCTGGAACGGAAGGGCTTCAAGAAGGTAGCGAGCATGGTCGGCGGCAGCGAGGCCTGGATCGAGGCGGGGTTGCCAGTGCTCCAGCCGGTCGCACCCGGCGGAACAGCCGCGTCTCAGCCCAAGCGCGCGGTGAGACTGCCCGACCGCATAGACGCGTCCGCGCTTAAACGGCTGGTCATGGATCTGCCCGGCTCATTCGATCTTGTGGACATCCGTCCTGCCGAGCAGTTCGCCGATTACAACCTGCCCGGCGCACGCAACGTGGAGTTGGCCGACCTGATCGCTGACCCTGCGTTTCTAACGGGCGCGGGGCCGCTGGTGATCGTGGACCGTGACGGCTCGCTGGCCATGGCGGCAGGCGGCATCCTCTCGCAGAAGACCGAACGGCAGGTCAAAGTCCTGTTCGGCGGACTTGAGGCCTACTGGCGCGAGGCTGAGCTGGGCGGGCCGGTCAAGGCCGTGCCGCTCTCGCCGTCCGCGCCAGCGCCGCAACCGTCGGCACCGGCGCAGTCCGCGCCGCAGATGCCACAAGCGCCGAAAAAGAAAAGCGCGGGGTGCTGAGCATGAAACCGAAATCCTTCTCAAATCCTTACCTTGCGGGAGTTTTGCTCGGTGCGACCCTGCTCGCCTCTTACCTGATTCTCGGTGCCGGGCTGGGGGCCTCGGCGGGCATCGCACGCGGGGGAGCCTTCTGCGAACTCGCGCTCGCCCCGGCGCGGACGCTGGCCAGTCATTACTTCGGCAGTTGGGGTGAGCAGCCGCTTCGCTATTACCTGGTCTTCATGCTGGCAGGCGTGTTCTTCGGCGGACTTGTCTCAGCGCTGCTGGCCGACCGCTGCGCCGTTGCTGTGGAGCGTGGAGCCACGTGCACCTCGCTCAAGCGACTGCTCTTCGCGCTTGTCGGCGGCGTCATCGTCGGGTTCGCCAGCCGCCTCGCCAACGGCTGCACCTCTGGGCAGGCCTTGTCCGGCAGCGCGGTGCTGCTCACGGGCAGCCTGCTCTTCCTCGTCAGCGTGTTCGCAGGCGGCTATGCGGCCGCGTGGTTCGTGAGGAGGCAATGGCATGATTAACACCTTCTTCAACTCCGGAACATTGGACTCGCCAGTCGCATTTTTCGCTAGCCTGCTCATTGGGATCGCCTTTGGCGTGGCGCTGGAACGTGCGGGTTTCGGCAGTTCGCGCCGTCTGGCGGGAATCTTCTACTTCCGCGACATGGCTGTGCTGAAAGTCATGTTCACCGCCGTGATTGTGGCGATGCTGGGCGTCTCCTACGCGAAGGCGTTCGGCTGGGTGACGGCTGACAACGTCTACTTCCTGCACACGCTTTACGCGGCGCAGATCCTCGGCGGGCTGATTTTCGGCGTGGGTTTCGTGATGGGCGGATGGTGTCCCGGAACGGCGGCCGTTGGCGTCGCCTCCGGCAAACTCGACGCGCTGGTCTTTCTCTTGGGCGCGATGGGCGGCAGCATTCTCTACAACGAGCTGTATCCAGTGGTCGCGCCGCTAACCACGCATGACCGCGGCGTCGTCTTCGGATTCGAATCCCTGGGCGTTTCCGAGGCGGCTTTTGCATTCGTCTTCACGCTGGTGGCCGTCGGCTGTTTCTGGGGCGCGGAGCTGATCGAGCAGTGGCGCACCGGTACGGAGGGCTATTTAAACTCGCGGTTTCTCAAGGTCTTCAGCGCGGTGCTGATCGCCGGCGCGTTCGGTTTGTTCGCGGTTCAATCCAATCCGGCGACCTCGGCCTCCGCATCCGCGCAGGAGCAGACGTTGCTGACCGGCATGCAGGAGGGCGCGGACCACATCGAGCCCGAGGAACTCGCCGACCGCCTGCTGGGCGGCGACGCGTCGTTGCTGCTGGTCGACATCCGCACGCCTGCGGAGTTCGCGCAGTTTCACATCCGCTCGGCGGTGAACATCCAAGTCGCGGATTTAACTGTTGCTCTTGCTTCGCAAAAGAATCAAGGCTGGATCGTGCTCTACTCGAACGGCATGACGCATCCCGCGCAGGCCCGCGATAGTCTGGCCCGGCTGGGCTTCGGCAACGTCTACCAGCTCACCGACGGATTAGACGGCTTCTTGGAAACATGCCTTAAGCCGGTGTCGCTCCGCAAGGAGCCGACCCCGTCCGTGCAGTCGGCCAAGATCCGTGCGTGGCGGGTGTTCTTCCTGAGCACACCGGTACCCGCCCCGGCGGTTGTTTCTGCGAACACGGCCGAGCCCCTTCCTGCGGAAGTGGAGACTGACTGGCTGGTCAAGAACCTCGGCCGGCCAGACCTCAAGCTCCTCGACCTGCGCCCGCAGCCCGAGTACAACGGCGGACATATCCCCGGTTCGCTGAGCCTGAACATCGAGAGTCTGCGCGGCTGCGTCAGTGGAATCCCGTCGTCGCTGCTTCCGGCCGCGCTGTTGGCTGAGCACTTCTCGCTGATGGGGCTCCGTCCCGAGGACAGCCTCGTCGTCGTCTGGGGCGACAAGATGTATGACGCGACGCTGGTAAGCATGGCCTGTGAACGGCTGGGGCATAGCCGGTTCGCCGTGTTGCGCGGGGGCTTCGCCAAGTGGCAGAGCGAGAAGCGTCCATTGGACACCGTGCTTCCCGTCGTCACGGCCACGCGCTATCCCGTTGCCGCGAAGGCTGACGCCTTCACCGTCGGCGCTAAGGACGTGCTGGCTGCGGTCGGCAAGCCAGGGACAGTGATCCTCGATGTCCGGCCCGCCGATTTCTTCACAGGCAAGAAGCGCGACGAGGCGCGTGGCGGTCATGTTCCGGGAGCGGTCAACCGCCCCTTCTCAGACGATGTGGCCAAAGGCGAGGCGTTCAGCACGCTGAAGCCGGTCGGTGAATTGGCGGCAGCCTATGCGAAACTCATTCCCGCAAGGGACGCGCCGGT
>JBBRJN010000089.1:0-9451 GCA_038219365.1 Kiritimatiellia bacterium
GAAAACCGGCGGTTTTGCCGCAGAGATCGCCGCTCAGATCATGGAGAAGGCACACGACTATCTTGAAAAGCCCGTGCGCCGCCTCGCCGGTGCGGATTTCCCGGTCCCTTCGGCGAAGAACCTTGAGGCAGCCTGCATCCCATCTCTCACCGACATCATCACCCTCGCCCGCGAGCTCGTTTTATGACTTACTCCCTGATCACACTTTCGTACAACAAACTCGCCTGCACGCAGCGCTGCCTCTCGGCGCTGATCACCGACTCCGTTGTCGATGGTCCGTGGGAAATGATCGTCGTCGATAACGGCTCGACCGACGGCAGCGGTGAATGGTGCAACACAGCGCTCGTCGCCCTCGGGAAGGCGTGCGGCGTCCCCGTCACCGTGCTGCACAACCCCGGCAACATCGGATGCTCCTACTCCCGCAACCGCGCCATCGCCCTTGCGCGCGGCGAGTACTTGGTTTTTGCCGACAACGACATCGCCCCCCGCACACGGCGCTGGATGCCCGGACTGCGCAATGCGCTCGCCTCTGTTCCGCACGCGGGCACGGCCGGTGCCAAGATGGTTTATCCCTGGCACCCCTATCCCATCCAGTGCGCAGGCGTCGGGATCTCGAAGCGCGGCCATGTCTGCTTCCGGGGACGCGGAGAGCCGATCGATGACCCGCGTTTCTGCCACCAGGAGGTCGTGCAGTGCCTGATCAGCGCCTGCCTGCTAGTCCCGGCCGAGCTGATCAGAAAACACGGTGCCTTCGACGAAGCCTTCCATCCCGTGCAATTCGAGGATTTCGACCTCGTCTACCGCCTTCGCCAAGCCGGGCACAAAGCGGTCTATGAGCCTGCCGTGGAGATGTATCATTTTGAGAGCGTCACCACGCAGGGGACACCCACCGTGCGCAACGCCGCCGTGGTCGTCCGCAACGGGCTGCTCTTCCAGCAGCGCTGGCGGCACCTGTTCGAACTCGAGACCGGCCCGGACGAAGCGGCCTGCCACTGGCGCAAGATCGAGCCGGTCCCCTTCACCGCGATCGGGGCCTTGCCGCTGTTGTGAGCTGGTCCCTGCCAGTGGCTCCGGTGCCGCGCCTTTCATGCGACGGCGTTCCGTGTTCCCCGCGTGTGTGGCCGCGTCCGGTGCCGCGCCTTTCATGCGGCGGCGTTCCGTGTTCCCGGCGTGTGTGGCCGCGTCCGGTAGGGACGTTTCCCCGAAACGTCCGCCGGTCCTCGCAGCAACGCACCCGCGGATTGATCATCGTTGCCCTTTTCACAAGGCCCGCTCATTCCCGATCCTTCTATTTTCAAAAAGGCGCAGTCAAAAAAAAACGTGCCCAGCACGGGGCACGTGTGATAAAAAAACCTTTGAAACGAGGCCTACAGCTCGCGAATGTAGATGTTTTTGAACTCGATCGGGTCACCGTGACATTGTAACTCGATCTGCTCTTTCGCGAAGATCGGGATCGACCGGTCCCAGTAGTTCTCCAACACGGTGTTGTCGACCACGAGAACGCCATTGAGTTTCACGGTCACCTTATCGCCAACCATTTTGATGTAAAACGTGTTCCAGTCGCCAACCAGCCGGTCGGCGATGACCAGCGCCTTGCTGGGGTTGTTCTTGTTGTTGTAGAGCCCGCCCGAACCGATGTTCCACTGGTTATGCGCATCCCAGATCTGCACCTGTGGGGAACCCCGCAGATAGAGCCCGCTATCGCCTCGCACCGTCAGCAACCGCCAGTCAACGAACATCTCGAAATCCCCATAATCCTTCGCTGTGGCGAGGCTGTACCCCTTGCCATCAAAAGAGAGCGCCCCCCCATCGCGCACATGCCAGCTGGAACGCATCTCCTCGTCAGCCTTGGCCTGAATCTCGGCACGTTTTTCCGGGGTCGCCTTCTGCCGCACGATCGGGCTATCAAACTTTTCCGTGCGCGTCACACCTTTCCAATTCGTCAGGTCCTTGCCGTTGAACAACGTCGTAAAGCCAGCGGGGGCCTTGTTGTCGGTCGGGTTCGCCACCTGATAGTCGGCACCGACTTCCTTGATGCGGATATTGCGCCAGTCCACGCGGCTGCCATGTCCGAGCCAGCCGATATGCCCGGACGGATTGTGCAACCCGGGGTGCTGATTGTGATCAGGCGTCGCTGTTATCGTCGCAAGATCCGCGTCCACGATCACGTCGCCGTTGAGAATGACGGTGATCTTGGAACCGATCGCACGGACCTCCTGAACGTTCCACTGTCCGACCTTTTTCTGGGAACCCCGCTTCGCCGGGACCACGCCATAAATTGAACCGTGATATTGATACGGCTGTAGTTTCGTGTATTGCGAGCCCGAGTCATCCAGAATCTGCAGTTCCATTCCGGCATAGGCCGCATTCCCTGCCGCCGGACAACGGATGCCGAGACCATTGTTGGAGTTCGTGTAAACGAGAAACTCAAACCGCAGGACAAAATTATCGTATTGCTTTGCCGTCAACAGATTGCCGCCGCTTTTCGGATTGCAGTAAAGAATACCGTTCTCTACAGCGTACCCGTTTGTGGCACCGATCCAACCGTCCAGATCCTTACCGTTGAACAGCGAGACAAAACCTTCCGCATCGGACTCTGCGGCGCACGCCCCTCCCGCGATCGCACACGCGATCAAAGCCCCAACAAAAATGCTCTTCATGAGCCTCCCTTTCTTTAATTTGAAACCGTACATGGACTTTCAAGCCAGCACTGTCTTTATTAAACGCGATTTTGTGACGGAATGCAACAGGAGAACCAGCAATTCTAATTTTGGCTAAGAAGCGCCTTACGGCGCCACTACGAACAGGAGAACGCCAGGCGCTTTCGTTTTTAGCAACCGTGAGGGCCTTCCCACAGCGCGCGTCCCGCCATAATTAGAATTGCTGTTTAGGTTTGCGGTTCGATAGCCGCTGCGGTTAGAATACGGCACAGTCACAATTTTGCACGGAGGACCCTATGAAGCTGATTCTCTGCACGCTGGCGGTCTGCATCTCAATTCTCGCATCCGTCTTCACTACAAAAACGCTGATTCGCGAAGAAGGCAAGAAAATCCGCGCTTCCGTCCAAAAAGCGCAAAGCGAGCCGCCAGAAACCGCCGGACGCCAAGATCCGCTCGTCCAAAAACTGGAAGCCATCAATGCCCAACTAGCCAACATCAACCGCCGCATGTCCCTGCTGGAGGACACCCTGGCCCGGCAAACCCCGTCCACGGCATCCGACAAAACCGCCGAAGAGCTGCAAGCGCTCACACGAAATGTAGAAGGGCTTATGGCTGCTCTTGCTGGAATCGGCGCGATGCCACGACATCTGGCCGAGCTGACCACCTATTTTGACAAGTCATTCGAACACCTTGAAAACAAAGTCACGGAAAGCGCCTCGCCCGCGCTACTCGCAGAGTCACTTGACGGTCTGTCGAAGAAGGTCGACCAGGTCGACAGCTACTTCCCGGCGCTCTATGCTTTTTTCGGTGTGATGTATGATCCTGCGAATGCAGATGTGTACGCAACCTATCCGTCGGTTGACAAGCGCATCAACGAGCTGTTCATTCAGTTGGATACCCTGCAAGCCGATATTACCTATATCAAGGACCGGCTGACCTACCGCACCTACGAAAGACCAAAATACCAGCCCTGACACGCTCATCGCCCAGGCAGTTCGAAGACCGTCCGGATACAGGCAGGTCCCAGCAGCCCTGCTTCGGGCGGCTCGTCACCGAAAAGCCGTTTCACGCAGCTGTTCATAACGGTGACTCGCAACGCGTTTTCGCCCACCTTGAGCTGCTGCGTGACATCGACCACGTAGGGCGGTTTCCACAACACGCCTAAAGCCTGGTCATTCAAGGTGACGGTCGCACGGTTCCGCACAGCGCCTAAGTCCAAAATCATTCTGCGGCCAGGCCCCATCAGGTCATCCGGCACACGCAGTGTCTTTTCGTACACAGCTGAACCCGAGAACGCGCGAATCCCCGCTTCGGCGCGTTGCGCCCACGGCACAAGCTGCCCGAAAACAGCCTTCTCCGGTGCGCCGCCTTCAGCCTGAAAATAAACCTGCCAAGGGCCGTCAAGGGCAAAAGGCACGGGTACTTCGTAAACCTGTTTTTTGACGGTTCGCCCATCGGCCAAGGTGATTTCGAAGGTGCCCGGCTGCCAAGCCAACAGGAGCGGTCCTCGCTTCTCGAGTTCCACCTGATAAGCGGGATTGTCGCCGATGGGTCGGGGCTTAGCCTGCACAACCGGCGCGTCCGGCGCAGCCGGCGTAAAAACCAGCCGAGTGGCATGACGTTTCGACTCTCCGGGGCGAAACAACACAAAGAGCGACCCAGCGGGATATAACCGAAGCGGCAGGCGAGTCTCTCCGCCCTCGTCCTTGAAAACCGCCGCAGGCGTAACGCGCCCATCCTCGGCGTTCCAGAACTCCGGCACCTTGCCGCTTACCCGGAACAGGCACTCGGCCGAAACAGTAGACCATGCGGGATTGTTGACGAAATAGATATCCGTATCCCCTGCACGCCGATGGAGATAAGTGAGCCCGGCACCCTCGCATGTGAAATCAGCCTTGGGACCGTCCTCGACAAACACACCTTCCTTCATCAACACCTGACAGCGTCTGAGGTAGGTCAGCCATGGCTGGCCCTCTTCCCACCAGACCGCATTCCGGCTGAAGGGAACACCCCTCTGCCCCATGGCCATACGAGCGACAGGGTTTGTCCATGGCTGATAGCCCTCCGGCGGATTGGCAAAGCGCTGCGCCAGCGGCTCATCCCCCCATCCAAGCGCCGCTATGCCCATGACGGCAAAAGCCAGAAAGCACCGCCCCATACTAAGCCTCCATGTCCGCATAAAAGTTGTTTCACGGCTCCACGGTAACTTCATCCATATACGAGATCGCGTCTACCTGCTCGAGCGAGGTCAGCCCGCGCAACACTTTTTTGAGACCGTCATACCGCATCGGCAAAAAGCCCGCACGCTTTGCCGCTGCCTGAATCTCGATGATTGTCCCACTGTGAGCGATCAGCGCGCGGACCTCATCATTAATCACAAACAACTCATGCACGGACACTCGCCCATGATACCCGGTATGGCGACAATGTTCACAGCCAACACCTCGCCAAAAACGGATGTCTTCGCCCTCCGCATTGATGAAGTTTTTGTTGATGATCGCCTGGGGCACCTGATAGGGCTCCCGACACGTCGGACACACTTGCCGCACGAGACGCTGCGCCATCACCGCGACAATCGACGGTGCCACCAAGAACGGCTCCACGCCAATGTCGAGCAAACGGGTGATGGACTGCAACGCGCTGTTGGTATGCATGGTGGCCAACACGAAGTGGCCCGTCAAAGCCGCTTGAGCAGCGATCCGTGCCGACTCCACATCCCGGATCTCTCCCACCAAGATCACATCCGGGTCCTGACGCAAAAATGCACGCAAAGCCAGTCCGAAATCGAGACCCGTCTGATGGTTGACTTGGACTTGGGTGATCCCCTCCAAACGATACTCGACCGGATCTTCAATCGTCAGAATATTGATGTCAGACGTGTTCAGCTGCTTGAGAAGGGAGTATAGGGTGGTCGTCTTTCCGGACCCCGTGGGCCCCGTTACGAAAAAGATGCCGTTCGGCATATGGATGGTCCGCAACAGGTTTTTGTAAGTCGAAGCTGCAAAATGCAGTTGATCCATGTCGGGAATCGCCCGACGCTGGCTTTGGCCCAGCAGCCGCAGTACGACTTTTTCGCCATGAATTGAAGGGATCGACGAAAACCGCATGTCGAGGACATTCTCGCGCAGTTCCAGCCCGATACGGCCATCCTGCGGCAGGCGGCGCTCCGCAATGTCCACATCGGCCATAATCTTCAACCGGCTGATCACCGGACCGAGCACGGCGGCTTCGAGCAGGAAACGGTCTTCAAGCACACCGTCGATTCTGAAACGGATGCGAGCGCCTTTTTCACCCGACTCAACATGAATGTCGCTCGCCCGTTCCGAAAGGGCCAGCAGGATAAGGCCTCGGACAAATTTAATGACAAACTCGCTGCCGGCCATCTGCTGCATCTGCTCCGTCGTCAGCACCCCCGCGCGGCCAGCCATCTCATTGATCCCCGACTGCGCGATCAGCGCGGTCAGGCTGTCACGCGACTGATACGCCATTTCGATGGCATCGATAATCTGCGAGGGAAAAGAAAAAACGACGCTGATCTCAGGTCCTAAACGTTCACGGACCCGCTCTTCCAAGAAAACGCTCTCGGGATGTGACGCGGCCAAGGTGACCACGCGGTCGAACTCATAAAGGGCGATAATCTCTTCGCGCACAGCGAAATCAACATTCAAACGCGACACCACCTGGAGGTCGATCGGCGTCATTTGAATATTCACATAGGCCACATTAAGCCCATCAGCATAAATGCGCCCAAACGTATCTTTATGGGACGGGTACCGGATCTGAAGCTCATCCAACATGCCCAGCAGATCATCGCTCTTCTGCTGGCACATCCGGTCCAACTCCGTTTCCGGCATGAAACGCAATGCTTTCAGTTGCCGAACGAGTTCTTCCAGCGAGATCATGTAGCCAGCCTCCCCTTCGTTTTAGCCTTACCCAACTTTTCGCGCATTTCGTTGATCTCTTTTTGTATCAACAAGACCGGTTTGGCTCGGAAAATTTTTTCATCGAGCTTAATCTCTTCGCGCATCTGACGCAAATCAAACCGCTCGCTCATGACGCGACCTCCTCATCCGTCGACATGATCGACGCAACAAGCTCACGCAGCATCCGCCGGATTTCATCGACGGGGTTATTCTTGAGAATGTAATCGATCGCCCCCATCTCCAAACAGCGCTTCACCGTATCGATATCCGCCACCATGGTCAGCATCACGACCTTCGCCGCTGGAAACTCTTTCAGAATTTCAGACAAGACAACGTCCCCCGTTTTCAACGGCAGGTTAATATCCATCAGGATCAGGTCGGGCAGATGTTTCCGATACAGCTCGATCGCATCCTCGCCGTTGTTGGCTTCACCGACCACCACGTAGCCTTCAGCCCGGATGATGCTTCGAATCAGATAACGGATATGAATCTCGTCGTCCACAAGGACGACGCGTGTCTCTCGTGATGCCATGGGCTTCCTTTCCCTTTTAAGTTGATGATTTTACGACGGCAAGAGGAAGTTTAAGAAAGAACGTCGTCCCCTCCTGCACGTGTGAAATAAAACCCATCGTGCCCTTCAGATACCGCTCTGCAATCAATTTTGCCCGGTATGCGCCCACTCCCTTTCCGGGCCCTTTGGTCGTAAACGACCGCTCAAAAATATACGCCCGCGTCCGCGCGTCGAGAACTTTCGGATTGTGCACGCTGAATGCTATTTGCCCGCCCTCAGCCATGCACATAAGGGTCACCCGCTCGCCCCGCGTGGACGCCTCGATAGCGTTGCGAGCCAACTCGCCGAACACCAACGTTAACAGCTCCCTGTCCGTTTCGAACACGGCGGGGGCGGCCACATCCGAGACAACAACCTCGAGGTGCCGTGCTGACGCATCCTCCTGAAAACGGGCCGCCACCGCCCGAAGGACCGCTCCAGGCTCAACCGCGCTGAACCACGGACGCAGGTCTCCGTTCTCCGCAACCCGAAGCGTCCGCAACCTCTCAATCTCATCTGCCAGTTTGCTGACACCGTCGTGAATCAGCGGACGCAGCTCTTCGCCCTGCCCGCTTTCCGGATCCTCCACCAGTTCACAGAGCCCCCGGACTCCCGCCGCGAGGTTGGTGACATCATGAAAAAACGACCGCTCTAAAACCCGCAGCCGCTTCGCCTCGAACAGGTCTTTCAAGCCGCATACGCAGCCCCCACCCGCTTGGGCCGGCAAGACCCTGACCGCGAAATCAAGGGCGTCGCCGTGCCGCGTGAGAATCCGGCACTCCTGCTCACCGAGGCCCTCCCGAACAGACTGTCCAACAGCTTGAAACCAGCCGCAGCCCTCGCAGTCCGCCGAGCAGCCACAGGCTCCTCGGCCAACGGCATGGCGACAATCCAGCACCTCCCCGAGCGTGTGTCCACGGACCGACTCAAGCGGCACATTGCCGAAAGCCGACAGAAAATCCTTGTTTGCGCATTGGATCTTGAACCGTTCATCGATGACAAAAACGCGGTCCGTTACCACGTCGGCCAACAGCTCTGCCGAGCAAAGCCCAGCCCACGCGCCAACCGGTTTGACCCCTGCCGTATTTGATGTGTTTTCCTCTGTGGTCATATCTCCCCCTTTTCTGCTGGTCACACACGCATGACACCTGGCGCGACCGGTTCCACACACGATGAGCGCGGCTGGACGGCACGGAGCGCTTCCGACAAATACTCGACCCTGATCGGTTTTGAGATGTAATCGTTCATCCCGTTCAACAGATACCGCTCGCGGTCACCTTTCATGACATTGGCTGTCATGGCCACAATCCAAGGCTGCCTTTCTGCGGGCAACTCCTTCCGGATTCGAATCGTCGCTTGCTCGCCGTCCAATTCAGGCATTTGCACATCCATCAGGACCAGATCATAAGGAATTCGCTTGACCGCTTCCACGGCCTCATTGCCGTCAGCAACGACATCGACGCGGTAGCCGAGTTTTGCAAGAATACTTATGGCCACCTTCTGGTTGACAAAATTATCTTCCGCTACCAAAATTTTCAGTGGATACTGCTTCGCCATCTCATAATCGGTTGGTTTGTTCACTTGAATCTTGTTGCCGGGAGACACCGTCGACTTCTCGTTAAAGGCATTGACGAGCGCTTCGTGCAAGCGCACGGGCAAAGCGGGCTTAGAGAGGCAGGCATTGATCTTGACAGTGTCGCTACAGACCACTCGATCCCCCACCTGAGAGAGCAGGATCAGCGGAAGCCGATCATTCCCGAGGAGCGTACGGATCTCCACGACAAGCTTTAAGCCGCTCATGTCCGGCATCGTACAGTCCAACACTGCCACATCGAAAGGCTCCGACACCGCCAGACAGTTGAGCGCCGCCTTTCCAGAAGCCACGACCGTGGCGACCATCTTCCATCCTTCGACCTGGTGTTTAAGGAGCTCACGGCTCGTCGTGTTGTCGTCAACAATCAGAACCCGTTTCCCGGCCAAAAAGTCATGCGGCATCATCGCTTCAGGCGGCTTCGTGACCGCGTCACATTTGACAACGATCGAGAACTTGAACGTGGCACCTTGCCCAGGAACACCCTTGCTCTCCACCGTCATCCCCCCCCCCATCAGCTCGCAGAGCTTTTTGCTGATGGCCAACCCCAACCCGGTTCCGCCAAAGCGTCTCGATGTGGAAGCGTCCTCCTGGCTAAACGCCTGAAACAACTTGTCCTGGTGTCCCGGAGGAATACCGACGCCCGTGTCCCGCACTGAAAAATCAAGCTGGTAAAGGCCGTTGTCGCGTCGCCGACCGCTCACCAAAACCGCAACCTCACCCCGCT
>JBBRJN010000090.1:0-9325 GCA_038219365.1 Kiritimatiellia bacterium
CCGCCAGATTCGGGATCAGCCCAGACGCGGCCCGCAGGAAGTCGAACGCCGGGATCGTCACACCGGTGACGCACGGAATGTGGTAGTAGTAGAAAGGCAGGTCGGGAGCCGCCGCAGCGACTTCGGCACAAAAGGCCGCCAGATCCTCGGCCTTCGATGGCTTGAAACAAAAAGGCGCCATGCAGCCCACTGCCGCCGCGCCGATCTTCTGGGCATGCGCGGCCAAGGCACGGCAGTCGCCGAGCGACGTGTGGCCGACATGCACGATCACGCGCAGCTTCGGCCCGGCACACGCCTGCCATTGCGCGGCAACCTTCATGCGCTCGGCGGTGGTCATGGAGACCCCTTCTCCCGTTGTGCCACACACAAATGCGCCACTCACCTTGTTGGTAACGAGCGATTTGGCCAGTTTTCCGATAACCGGCAGATCCAGCCCCCCGTCTTTTCGAAACGGCGTGAAAGGTGCCGCAACCAACCCTTTTAAACGCATCTTTTTCATTTTCTACGTATGCTCCCGTTTGGCTGCGTCGTACTATACCATTCCCTGACGTGAAATCGTGTTCAACTTTTCACGTTTCTTTGTTTGACCATGCCGACGCTTGTCCGCCACCTGCCGATAGCGTAAGATACGCGTATGGCTAAATCGGTCTGCACGTTGCCTTTCGAGTGTCACGCTTCCCCATGAACTTTCCAAATCCATACGCCCGAATCACACGCCCGTGTGTCGTAGGCGTGTTCATCGTCTCCCTGACCGCGCTCGCCGCCCCTGCCGCAGACGCCTACCGTCAGGCTCACGCGCACCTTGCGGCACACCGTTATGCGGAAGCGGCCGCGCTCTTCCAGACCGCCACCGCTACGACCAACGCAGCGGCCGCAGCAGGAGCCTGGCTCGGCCGAGGCGAGGCGCTCTATGGCGCAGGGCAGTGGGACGCCGCCATCGCCGCCTATGATACCCTGCTCAAAACCTGTCCGTCCAGTCCGCTGGCCCCAAACGCGCTCTGCTCGCGCGGCTTTGCCGAACACCGGGCAGGCCAGTTGCGGCAGGCCCTCGCGACCTTCACGGCGTTCAAAACCCAGTACCCGAATCATGCGCTCACACCAGCCTGCGCCGCATCCATTGACAAAATCTCCCGCACGTTGGTGTCTCAGGCCGAACAACAGGCTGTCGCTGCAGTCGCCGGCGAACTCGCCGCGGTCAACGCGTTCATGCGGAGTAGCCAATTCGCCGAAGCCCGCGACAACGCAGAGCGCTTTCTTAAGGCGCATCCCGAACATCCGCAAGCCGCCGAACTGAGCTACCTTTCAGCAACGTGCGACTACCGTTCCAAGGAGTACACCCGCGCCGCCGAGACCTACCGACTGTTTCTCGACCGTCATCCTCAGCACGCGCAAGCATCCATGGCGCGCGACCAGCTTGCGGACTGCCTGATGCAAGTCAAGCGTTATGACGACGCGCGCGGGCTGTATGCGCAGATCGCCCGCGACACCTCCGACCCGCAGAAGAAGGCGCGGGCCACGCTCGCGCTCGGCGATTGCCTCACGGCGCAACAGCAGTGGGACGAAGCCGAGCTTCTCTATCTCAATGTCGAGGTGCTGCAAGGATGCGACTCCCTTCGGCCCGTCGCACTCGCTCGCCTCGCAGCCCTGTATGAAAAAATGGGGCAGCCGGACAAAGCGCGCCGCACGCGCGAAGACCTGCGCCGCCGCTACCCTAACTGACGACGTTCATTCATCCGGCTGGCGGGCATTTTCAAGCAACGCCTTCCGAACACGTGCCGCACGGTCACGCATCTGGTCGGCACGCTGCGCACGCCCGAGATCGACCGGGTTGCGCAGGACAAAATAAGGCATGTCCGCACGCGTCGTCGCATAGAGCACGCGTCGGCCTTCGCGGATCAGCGCGAGCGCCTCGACATACTTTACGTCGTTTGTGTCCGTCATTCCTTTTAGACACGGGCTGAATTCAGGACGGCTGAAGTTGATCCCCGTCCCCGCTTCGGGGCCATCCACCGCGCCTTTTGATTTCACAGACACGCCCGCGCCCGTGAGCGCCGCGAGCCGGTCGATCTGCGCAAAGGTCAGCGGACAACGCCCGTACGGGTTGTTCGGAAAGTTGCAGGCGTAGGTTCCATAATACGACGTGTTCAGATCGATCCAGGTGACGATCCGGTCGAACGCCTCCTGCGGCAGCTTAACCTGGTGATGACTGTTGGTGATCACCTCCACGAGCCGACTGCGGCACGCGCCCCACGCATAGGGCGGCAGCACCTCGGGCGGGCCGTCGTCCACGGGTTTGACCAGCTCTTTTTGCTGCCCCGGCTTGTCGGCGTACCAGCGCAGCGGCGACCGCTTTCGGAATTCCAGAAACGACACGTTGAACGCAATGCCGAGATCACCGCACAAGTTGAGCGCTTTCGCGCCCTCTTTCCCGTAGTCGTGGCATTTCACACAATGCGCGTCGAACACCGGCTGCACCTCGGCCAGATAGCTGAAATCGCGCTCCGGCCCGTACCACGGCTTCAGGCGGCTCGGCGCCTTCCTCAAAGCCAGCGGCAGCACCCCGGCCTGCGGCGGAGGTGAATCGTAGCGGCTCTCGTGGCAGCCCGTGCAGCCAGCCTGCTCGCCCGGCTGCAGTGAGGTGCCGCTCCGCATCGCCTGAACCATCAAGCCGTTCGTGTCCAGCACCTGAAAGAAGACGAAGCGGTCAGAGGGCATCTCGAAATAGACCGAGCCGTCCGCCTCCACCGGCACGTCGCCGAGGATGCGCTTATTGCTGGTGCAGTTGTAGTTCATGGCCGGACGCTGCAAGGTGTCCGCTTCCCAGAGCGGCCCTGTCCAGAAGCGCTTGGCAGGAGCCTCGATCACCCGCAACGTCTTGATCGTGCCGCGCGGCACGCGCTCCATGCCCGTGCCCTTATAGATGTCGGTCACGTAGAAGGTGCCGGTCTTAGAGGCGAGATCGATCTGCTCCGGAATCACCGGCGGACGCGGGCGCGGCCTCAGCGGCTGGGGATCGAAGCACCCCGGCCCGTCGGCATGCAACAGCGTCTCGCTGCCATCCCCAGCGTTCAGCAGAAAGATACCCATCTGCTCCTTTCCGGCCTCGACCATCCGCGAACAGAGAAGATGGGTCTCATCCAGAGGGTATGGATCTTCATACTTGATCGGGAGGCTCACAAAGCTGTCGATCTGTCCCACCATCGGATTCCGCAGCGCTTTTCCGTCGCCATAGTCCGTGCGGTTTGCCAGACGGGGCGCGATGTCTTTCGGCCATGTGTGCAGCAACGCCTCCACGCCGTCCAGCCCGCGCCGCCGGTCGAGGATCACGACCGCGCCCCAGGGCCGGTCATGGCACGAGCCGAACGTGCACGCCACCCGGTCGGCATAAAAGCCTCCATTCGCATTCGGCAGCGCCCGCGCGTCGAAAATCGCCCCCGGCGACCAGGCGTTGTTACCGTAAAACAGCGCGGGGTTGCGACCGTCCGGCATCATCGTCCAGAGCCCGAACGAAGGGCCGAAATGGCGGTCCACGTACTCCCATCGATCGTAGAGAATCCGTCCGTCCGGCATCATGGACGCCCGCGACTCGTAGAGCGTGTTGTGCCCGAGCTGGCGGATGTTCGAGCCGTCTTCATTCATAACAAACAGATTGGCCTGAATGTGCTGGTTGCAGCCGCAGTATTTCTGATCGCGGGTTGAAGAGAAGACGATGCGCCCGTCCGGCAGATACGTGGGGTCCATGTCCGTGGCGTCCTTCAATAGCGTGAGCTGCCGCAGTCCGGAGCCGTCCGCGTTCATCTCGAAGATATGGAAGTTCTCGTCCTGCTTACGCCGCAGCGCGAAGAGCAGGCGCGTGCCGTCGTACGAGACCTCCAAGTCGCGGATCAGCCCGTGAGGCATGTCCAGCAGGGTCGAGGTCTTGCCGCCGTCCGCAAAGTCAACCGTGCGGATCGCCGCGCCGAGATGCACATTGCCCGCGCTGCACTCGCCCACCGCAAAGTCGGTGCCGGTGTTGTGGTGGTCGCGCGCATACTGCTGCCGCATGACGTAAACGACCTTATGCTGAAGCAACACCTGAGGAGTCGGCTCGGCGGCAAAGACCGCACAAACAGACACAAGACAGCCCACGATTATTTTCCGATTGACGTACATACGTTATGTCACTACAATTTTAATATGGTTTTTGAATGGGATCCAGACAAGAATCAAGCCAACACCCGCAAACACCGTATCGATTTCGCGGATGTTCCTCAAGTGTTTAATGGTCCCATGGTGATTAACCTCGATACGCGTTACGATTACCGTGAAGACCGATGGATCGGGATCGGTCTGTTGCGGCAATCCGTGATCGTTGTGGTTTATGTGGAAAGAGTTGGCGACACGATCCGAATCATCTCTGCACGAAAGGCGGAACGTCATGAAAAAGAAAACTTTAGAAAAGCGTTCGGGGACTGACTGGGCGTTCCTCGCATCCGACGAGGACGGAAAGATCGACTACTCGGACATCCCCAAACTGGATGATGGTTTCTGGCGGACCGCCCATGTGCGGCTGCCCGTGAAAAAAGAAAGCGTCACACTCCGGCTGGACAAAGATCTCCTCTCTTGGTTGCGCGCTTCCGGGCGGGGTTATCAGACGCGCATCAACGCCATTCTGCGCTCCTATATGAAAACCTCCCCCGCCTCGCACGCGGTGCGGGAGAAGTAAAACCCATGCTCAAAATATCCGGATCAGCGTCCCTTTCGGCGACACGTACACGGAGCCCGCGCCGGTCATGAACGCCGTGTTCGACGCGTCGCGCTCGCCCGAATACAACTGCCCGTCATACCAGAGTTCCTTGAACACGGTCTGTCCCGGGAAGTCGAGCGCGAGTTTACTGCCCGCAGCCAGACGGACGACAACGTTCTTGTAAGCGCCCGGCGTGCCGGTCGCGCTAAGGGTTGTCTGTTTCGCGATCCTCACATCGTCGAGGAACGAGACGTGGTCGTCCCACGTACCCAATTGATTGTACATGGAATTGATGCCTTGGAACAACAGCGTGTTCGTCACCCCGGCCACAGCGTACGGCAGCCGGAACGTGTAGCGCCGCCAGGTCTCGTCGAACGTCTGCACAGTGCCCACCTGCTCGCCGTTGAACAGGATTTTGAAATCGTGCAGGTAGTAATACGGATTAGGCCGCATCCGCGCCGCCGCTAGGAAGGAGAGCGTATAGTACCCGTCCTCGCTGAAGGTGATGGGCTGCGAAATCTTCGCGCTCATCTGTAGGAACGCCCCTGCCGTCCCTTCGGGCGCAGTCGGTATCGGCCAACTGTTTCCGTTGCGGGTGATACCGCTTGAATTCCGGACGGCAGGCCGCGTGCCATAGTCAAACGTCCAAGCCGTGTTGGTCAATCCGCTTCCCCACCCATCGCTGTTTTCGGGAAGCGTGCCGACCGGCACCTCGAAACCGCTGTCAGCGACCGGGTTGCCGTCCGGTAGACGCGCCACGCGTACATCGTCAATCAGCGAGGTCTTGTCACCGGTCAGCGTGTTGATGCCCTCGAAGCGGAGTTCCTTCGAGACCGGCGCGTTCGTGACCGCGGGCAGCCTGACCGTCACGCGCTCAAAGTGCTTCTTGTACGTGAAAACGGTTGACACCTGCTCCCCGTCCAGCCTAACCCGGTAGTCGTGCAAGTTATAAGAATTTCCCGGATACCTGCTCCAGTCGACGCGCGCAGAAGTCAGGAACGTGAGTTCGTACGCGCCGTTCGTGGGAAAAACGACCGCCGTGGACATGACCCCTTGCTGCATCAGAAACGCGCATCGCGTTCCCTCGGACGCAAGGCGCTGCGACACGAAGGACGAGTACTCCTCCGTAATCCCGCTTCGCGCCGTGCCGTTGACACCGAAGGTCCAGCCTGCGTTTGTCACCACATAGGTGTAGCTGTAGTTGCCAGGATCGTTCACATTGCCTACGTCAAAGTCGGTCAGCGCGGCCGACACCTCGAACCCGCCGTTGGTGACGATGGCTGCAACCTGCACGGTTTCGATTTTTTCAATCCGGACATCATCCAACACCGATGTCCGATCAGCTCCTTCGTTGACACCCAGGAACGTCAGTGTGTGCTGGCCGGTAGCCAACCAGGGCAGCACAAACGCCTTGCGTTCAAAGAGAGTCCGCCGGGTCCTGACGTGCGCCAGCTCCTGTCCGTCTATCACGATCGTGTATCGATGGTTGCCGAAGCTTCCTCCGCGGCAGGCCGTATAGAAAACAAGCCTGTAACGTCCTTCGGAAGGCGCGTCAAACGTGGTCGCCCAGCCGCCGCCCTGCTTGATGAAGGCGACCCAGTTGCCGTCCGGCGCGGGCTGCTGGACACACCAGATATTCGCGCTCTGGTTCGGCGTGTAGAGGCCGCCCAGGTTCGTCCCGTCCGTGGAACTGGCATAGCCGAGCACCGTCCAGCCCGTTCCGGTAGGCATCACGCCCCATAAATTCTGGGCACCTCCCCACGGGCCTTTGTTGTTGAGGTTGTCAAAGATCTCGAAACTGTTGTTGTAGATAGTGACAGGTTCGATACGCTCGGCGCATCGGAGCGCCTGCGTCAACCTCAGCGTACCGCCATTGACCGCAACTTGAGTGACGCTTGCAGGAAACCCGGTAACGGTCAGTTCGCCCGCTCCGCTCTTCACCACCGCGTTCGTGACCGCAGAAGAGACGATCTCCCAGCGGCCGGTTTCGGCCCGCACCACCAGCCCTTGATCGGGCACATTAAAAAGCCGGTTCGGCCGCCGCACATACCCGTCATCGGCTAGCGTGCCGTCTTCCAACTGGATCGCGCCCTGCATGAGATCGAAATCAGCCGACAGGCTGACCGCCCCTGTTCCGGTCTTGCGCCAGAGCCCCTCGCCTGTGACTTTACCGATCCTGTTTGTCGCCCCGCTGCCCACCACAGTCACCACGGTAGCGTCCGGCTCCATGCGCAAAGAACCGACCCGCGTGTCGCGTTTCCACTTGCGCATCAGATAGGTCTCGATCGACAGCCGCTCCGTTTCTGTCAGAGCATTCGTGTAGACCAGAAACTCGCCCACGCGCCCGCCGCCGATATGGGGGAACGTTCCGCTGTAACCGTCCTGATTTTTGCCGTTGAAGAAATTGGCCGCCGTCAGTGGCACGTCAGACAGCACCTCCATGGTCTGGCCTAACGCGTCCGGCACCCGTGATCGGCCGTCCAAACGGCTGCCGTTAATATACGCCGCCCCTTTGTAGGCGTCAGCATAAGTGGCGAGAAAGCAGAAATACTTTTTGGAAAACACCTCGCTGCCCAGCCAGAAATGTGTGGTTCCCACCGTATTCGTCTGGCCCCCGGCGTCGGTGTAATCCCAATCGCTCAACAGAAACCCGTTGCTGTCGGGAAAGGCGGCCACCGCGAAGACCGCGCGGATGTTGGTCAGCACACCGCGCGAGCCGACCGGCGTCCGCCAGGGCAGCCACGCCGCGTTCGAGTCTGTCGCGCCGAAGGTGCCGAAGTCCACCAGCGGCAGTCCCTTCACGTCCGACGCGCCCAGTGCGCGCGTCGGCTTGCGGGCACGTGCCCAGCCGTTGGAATAGACGTTGAAATCGTGTTCCGCCCGCATATACGCATAGGGCTCGTTGGTGGAGGCCTCGCGCACGTCCAGCCATTTCTCCACGGTCGCGGCACCGCTCAGCACGAGATTCGTGTTGGCATCCACCCAGAACGCCAGGCCGCGCTGCAGCGCCGTCGGCAGCGAGGTTGGAAGCCCCGCCTCCGCCAGCGTCACCGTGCCCCCTTGCACCAGAACCGTGCCCGGCAACGAGAGCAGGTTCGTCAGCACAAGAGTGCCCGGCCCGCGTTTCTCCAGCGTGCCCGAAACCGCGAGGCCGGTGACGTTGGTCTGGCCCGTCACCGTGACCTCCGAATACCCGTACGCCGGCACCAGCCCGTCCGACGGCAGCGCCGCAAACGTCCTGACCGCCGCCGCCAATACCATCACGACTCCCGCCCGACGCAGACTCTTCATGTTCATCGTTTCACTCCTTTTTCTGTCCATCAAGTGGGCGAAAGATCTTCCGCCCCTGCCGTTTCCGTTCTGTCTGTTCTGTCCGTTCATTTCTCTGCCCACACCTTCTCAAACCTTTTCCGGGCTTCCGGCCCGCCTTGGTCGAACACCTGGAAATCAGCAATCCCGAAAGCTTTGCCTTGCGTCTTCGCAGCCACGTACTTGCGGATGTTGTCGATCTCGATCTCCGCCAGCCGCGCACGCTTCGCCTCGAAATACAGGTACGTGGCTTTGTCCTGCGGCTCCCACTGGTTCGCCTCCGTGTACGAACCGCAGAACGGCACGCAAAGGTCGATCCAGCAGGCCACGCGCTCCTTCTCCGCTTGCGACACCTTCACCTCGTTATGCCCAGGCTCCAAATGTTTCATCAGCGTGCTTTTCGCCGCACCCGCGAAATAAGGCGGCAGCAGCGTGGGCCGGCACTGGGCGCTGATCCAGTTGACCACCCCCGTGCCGTGCCCGAACGTCGTCAGGTTCAGGTAGGACGCCGTGAAGGCGCGGTGCGCGTCCTGCGACGCGTCGCCGTTGTTCGGGCACTGCGTGTAGGAATACGGCAGCACATCGCCCTTGAGGCTGAAGGGTTTCTGGATTTCATTGGGAGGGACGCGCGTCTGCGCGTCTGCGGACGCAGAGGCCTGCGTCCCTCCCGTATGGCACTTCACGCAGTGCGCGTCCAAGATCGGCTGGATCTCGCGGACATAGCTGAACCCTTCCGGCTCGCCAAATCCGCCCGGATTGTTCACCGTCAGGAACGCTTTGACCGCCTCTTTCGGCGAGAGCGACGTGTCGATGATCGGATTCCGTTTACCGTATTGTTCGGCGAAGCGGTCGAATGGTGCCAGCTTGCGCGCGCCCTTACGCATGGCGGCGGCGGGCGACGGGGCCGGCGACTCGTTCTTGCTCTCGTGGCAGCCCACGCAGGCTTGCGCCTCACCGGGCTGGAGCGTGGACCAGCTCCGCATGGTCTGCACCACGCAGCCCTTCGCGTCGAGCAACTGGAAATAGAGCGGCGTGCGTGCGGGCACCTCGAAATAAGCCGAGCCGTCCTCCTCCACCGGCACGGTGCCGAGCACGTGCTTCACATCCCAGCTCCCGTTGTTGATGGCCGGAGGCGTGCGGCAATGCGAACGGCCCGCCTCGCCGATGTTGGAGTTGTAGTACGCGTCCGCGGCCCGGTACTCGAGCGCCACCACGCGCAGCGTCTTGACCGTGCCGCGCGCCACGCCCTCCATCGCCTGGCCGACATGCACGTCCTGCACGTAGTAGGTG
>JBBRJN010000091.1:0-9322 GCA_038219365.1 Kiritimatiellia bacterium
GTTGATCAACTGTAGGCGATAATGAAAGCGCTGATCCAGAGAGTTTCCGAAGCCTCTGTCGAGGTCGACGGCCAGATCATCTCCGAGATCGGGCGCGGCTTTCTGATTCTGCTCGGCATCACCCACAGCGACGGGCCTGCCGACGTCGAGAAGCTGGCCCGCAAGATTCCCTCGTTGCGGATCTTCGAGGATGAGGCCGGGCTGATGAATAAGTCTGTGGCCGACATCGGCGGCTCGGTGCTCGTGGTCTCGCAGTTCACGCTCTACGCCGGCACGCGAAAAGGCAACCGCCCGAGCTTCATCGAGGCCGCGCGACCCGAGCACGCCGAACCGCTCTATTGCGACCTCGTGCGCCAGCTCCGCATAACCCTCGGCGCAGACCGCGTCGGTACCGGAGTCTTCGGCGCGGAGATGAAGGTCCGCCTGCTCAACGACGGCCCGGTCACCGTGGAGTTGCGCACCGACGCGCCGTGAGTGAATAACGGGGCTTGAAAGCGCTGACCGTCAGCAAAGCGGGGACGGGGCAGGGTGCCCCCAAGGAGGAGTTGCGCCGGACACTCTGGTGGTTTGCATGTTCCTCGGGTTGCGGATAACCTGTCACCGGAGCGGCTCGAAAAACGTGTAGCGGGCCGCCCGCTTGTCGAAGGTGAGGACGGGCGTGTCGCCCAGTCTAGATGCCAGCCAGCCGATCAGCAGATCCGCGAGATCGTGGGTGTTTTGCCGGGCGTCGTCTAGCATGTCCCTGACGGTATCCGCACGCTCGAACGCGAGGATGGGGAGAGCCAGCAGGCCGGAAACAGCGTCGACAATCCGCGCCCGCGGCAGGCCGTACGCGGATTCGAGTACCCAGAACAACTCAAGTACGACGGGCACCGTCACGCGGTACGCACCCCGTTCCGTCTCGGCCACCTTGAACAGCCGGCAAACCGCCTTGCTCTGGACGGGATCATCCGCCGTCAGGAAGCGGACCAGCACGTTGGTGTCGAGCGCGGTCACCGCACCGCCCCTTGCATGCGCCGCCTGACCGCCGCGTCCATCTCTTCGACCGGGACGGAGGGCCGGGACGCATCCCGCAACATGCCGAACACGTCATCGACGGATTTCGAGGCAGGGCGCATCACCGCCTCGTTCCCTTGCAACTCGAACGTGACTTTCCCTCCCCTCCCTAACTGCCAGGCGTCCCGCAACGCCTTCGGAAGGGTGAGCTGCCCTTTACTGGTCAACGTGGCTGTAAGCATTTCATCTCTCTCCTTACGGCATTCGATTTCCTTACATGGTAACGCCCCACCGCCCCGCTCCGCAAGCCCAAACGAATGGTAAACAAGCTTTTCTGGCAAATAAAACGCGGCCTCCGGTTGAGGTGTCAGCCCTGAGTTGATATGATCACGCCGTTTCACACTGTGGCGCAACGGGAACTACCGGACTCTCCGGTGGTTACGATAGACGGCGAAAAAATAGGAGCTTTGACTATGAGTCGTTGTTACGTATCTTTGGCTTTTTCAATGCTGTGTTGCGTGCCGCCGTTGGTGACGGCTGGGGACGGGCTGTTAAAGCCATCGAGCAACAACGTCAACTGGGCGGACTCCACGCAATGGACAAATGGCCCCGCTGCAGTGGGCGATAATGCAAAAGCCACGTTTTCGACGAATGTCGCGTTTACTGCCAATCTGTCGGAGGACGACTCGCCGTGGCTGTTGGGCAAGTTCAGTACCAGCGTCAACTACAACACGGTCACACTTAAAGGCGGCGGGTTCCGGCTCCGGGGTGCGCCTGCGGAGCTGATTGGGAATGGCACCTCCGTGGTTATTTTGCAGTCGCGGCTTGCCGTGGAAACCGATCTCCATGTGCGTGATGGCGGTGCCTATGTGATCCAAAACACGAACCGGTTCGATGGACTGCTTTTTATCAGACCTATGAGCGGTCTGTTCTTCGACTTTCCGAATGGCCAAAGCACCTTGCCGAATTTGCAGGGAAGCGGTGCGGCGGGCTTTCGTAGCGCGTCCGGCGGCACGCTGACGGTGACGAATCCGGCCTCGTTCGCAGGTGGCGCTTGGTACATCGGGAGCGGCACACTCCGCACGGTTAAAAACCTTCCAGCCGCGCTCATTGACACCAACTATCCACCGCTCCTTGTGGCTTCGCCCATCCTTCGTCTCGACGCCAGCAGGACCGATTCGTTCACCTTTACGAACGGGATACAGGTCCTGGAGTGGCGCGACCTCTCGGGTAACGGTTATCACGCGAGGACAACCGCGACCAATAATTGCCCGAAGCGCTTGGAAAATGAACTGGGGGCCTTGCCCGCAGTGGATTTCAGCACCTACGGCTCCGGCCAATACATGACCTGGGCGGCTACCCTCACGACGGCCCGTTCGGTCTTCTGGGTGGTAGGCAGTCAGAATGGCGGCGGCTTTCTGCTCGGTGCAAGGGCGGCCGCATCTTTCCATCGCGGCGGCAGTGTCACTATTTTCGGCGGGCTGGCCTCTGATCCGCTCTGGTTCTCCCCTGACAGCGCGCTTTCGGTGGCCAATCTGAACGGGCAGAGCGTGAACGGGCTCATGAGCGGCCTTTCGGGCGGCTACGACCTTATCAGTGTCGTTCAGTCCGCGGCTCTCACAGCCGATGGGATCGCTTTCGACCGCAACAATACGTCGCGAAGCGGCGGCCAGCGTCTGGCCGAACTGATCGTTTACGACCGGACCCTCTCCGACACCGAACGCAGAGAGGTTGAACGTTACCTGTATGACAAATGGCTGGCGCAAAAGCCGGATCTGCGTCACGTGCAGGTCGTTTCCGACGCCTCGTTGCAGACTGTCTCTCCGGACAGCGATACGACGGTACGCCGGTTGCAGGGGAGGGGAAAACTGACCAAACTCGGTGCCGGCACGCTCCGCATCGAGGAGAGCCAGACCTTCCCCGGAGTCCTGCGCCTGTCCGAAGGTGCACTCGCCCTCACCAACACGGAGGCAGCCGCCTCTTCCGCTCAAGCGGCCGCTGCGCCGATCTTCCATTTGGACGCCTCAATGTGGGCCTCGACCATGACGATGACGAATGACCGTGTCTATGCCTGGCAGGATGCGGACGGCAAGCCGATGTCCGCCCAGCTCACGAACACCCTAGCCCGCCCGCCGGTCCTGCTCCGCAAAGCGCTTAACGGTCTGCCGGTTGTTGATTTCGGCTGTCTGTACTCCCGCCAGTTCTTGGACTGGAGCCAGCGGCTCACGACCATCGTCAACGTGATCTGGGTGGTGGGTAGCCAGAACGGCGGCGGCTTCCTGCTTTGCGAAGCCGTCAGTACAAATCCCGACTTCCATCTCGGTGCCACGCCTTACGTTGTTGGCAACTGGCCCAGCATCGAGACCGGCATTCTCACCTCAGGTGCGATGACGACCTGGGTGGATGGACGCCTGAGCGACAATCGGGCGACACCGTTCTCGGGAGGTTTCCAAATTATCTCCACCCGGTTCAACGGCACATACAAGGGGAGTGCCAGCCGCATCGGACAAGACCGGGCCTTCTTTGAACGTGGGGGCGGACTCCGCCTGGCGGAACTGCTCATCTATGACCGCGTCCTGACTGAAAAGGAGCGGATCGATACCGAGGCCGCGCTGCGTACCAAATGGCTTCCCGCTCCGGCCGCCTTGACGACCCTTGAGGTTACGGGCAATGTCGGGCTGAGGGCTGAAAACGATCTGGCGCTCGATACGCTCACGGGAACGGGGACTGTCACCAAGACCGGCCCGGGCAAGGTGACACTGAACGGCCTCGCTTCCTTTACCGGCACGCTCGGGACCGACGACGGAGCCTTTGTGCTCAAATCGCGCGGCAACGCACCCTCCCAGCCGCTGGCAGGATACACGGCTTGGTTCGACGCCTCGTGCACCAACACCTTGGTGATCGACGCCGCTTCGCAGCGGGTCACCCGGTGGGAGGACGTCACGAACCCGGCGTTCGCCGCCACCAACGGGGTAAGCCGCGCACCGCTGCTGCTCCCTTATGCGTTGAACAGTTTGCCGGTCCTCGATTTCGAAGGTATGAATAGCGGACGCTATCTGCTGTGGACCGCGCCTACCGGCGGTATCCGTACGGTCTTCATGGTCCTCGGCAGCCAAAATGGCGGCGGTTATCTGCTCGGTGCCAGTCACAACACCGGGCTCTTCTCGCGCAACATCAACAGCGCCACAAATCCTCTTTTTGACAGTTACTCGTCCCAAAATTCGGATGCGGAGCGTGAAAAAACATGGCTCAGCCGCGGGTTCGCTTGGATCGACGGCATCCCCGTCTTTCCGAATGCCCAAGGCATGAACGGCGGGTACCAGCTCGTCTCATTCCTGACCGGCGGCGATGTGAAGGTCGACGGCTTTGCCCATAACGGCGCGGGCGGCAGCTCGGGTGGCCAGCGGCTGGCGGAAGTGATCGTTTACGACAAGCCTCTCGCCGACACGGACCGCAAGGCCGTCGAGGCCTACCTGTCGGCCAAGTGGTTCAACCGGGCTGTGCACGGCTACCTTGTGCCAAGCGCGCCGACTATTCCGGGGATATCCCTTGCCAACGCGGCCGCTTTCGAACTCGGCGCCGGGCAAACCAACAGTGTCGGTTGGCTTACGGGGGCCGGGCGTCTGGTCAAGAGCGGCGCGGGCACACTCGACATCGCGGGCAGCACCCTCGGGTTCAATGGCACACTGGACGTCCGCGGTGGAGTCTTGCGTTACACTGTCGCGGCTTTCAGTTCCGTGCACCCTCCCGTGACCAACCAACTGATGCTCAACCTCGACGCTTCGCGGACAAACTCCCTGTCGTTGACAAACGGCAAGGTCACCGAGTGGCGCGACGCTTCGGGCAACGGGCGTTACGCGTATGCGCCGGGAAGCGGGCCCACAAACTACGCCGACACCGCGCTCGGAGGCCGGCCAACCGTCGATTTCGGCACCTATGGCAACGGCAGCCCGTACCTGATGTTCGACCGCTCCCTCTCCGACGCACAAACGGTCTTCTGGGTCTTCGGCAGCCAGAACGGAGGAGGGTTCCTTCTGGGGAGTTACGACACCAACAACATGGCCATCTGCGACTGGCACCGCGGTCCTTGGGGCAACAACAACAGTCTCGACCCCATCACAACGGAGAACCGGCTGTACGGCTTTAATGCGCCGAGCAAGATTACGACGGGCAGGACCTACATTGATGGCGTCTTGCTGGCGAACCCCAGTGGTGCCGCCGCCACGAATGTGCTGAACGGTGCTTACCAATTGATCGAAACCCTGGCAACGGCCGGTGCCCGCGCCGATGGGCTCGCGTTTGACCGCACCTTCACCGAACGCCGCGGCGGCCAGCGCCTAGCTGAGCTGCAGATCTTTAACCGACCCATCTCAGATGACGAGCGCCTGGCAGTCGAGGCATACCTCAATTGGAAATGGTTTGGACGCACGACGCCGAATGCGCTTGTCATGCCGCCCGACGGTGCCTCGGCGGACACTGTGCGCGTCGCGTCCGGCGCTACGCTGGCTTTGGGTGGCTTCTCGCAGATGACCCGTGTGCTCGTTGGCGGCGGCACCCTCAGCGGCGGCAACGTGGCTGTCTCCGGCCTCGTTGATCTGGCTGATCCCGATGCCGGGACGCTGACAGTCAACGGCGATTGTACCCTTGCGGATGGCGTGACGGTACAGGTGAGTCCGGGACATACGGTCGACGTCAACGGCAAGCTGATCATCGGTGGCACCGGGTTGCTCGAGTGGCCGGATACGACTCCCGTGGTCGGGGAAACGGCGATCTTTACGTACGATACCCTTGTGGGCGCAAACAATCTGAAGCTCTGGCATAGCGTGGATCCCGCGGCGTCAAGCTTCTATGTGCGAGCTTACGCCAACGCGGGCACTGTCTACGTGCGCGTCCATCCGAAAGGCACGATGATTCTGGTGAACTGATAAGGCACGACGGGACGGGTCTCTCCTCCACGCCCCGGCCGCCTTATTCGGCGGTGAGGCCGATCTCGGCGATTTCAATCGCGTGAGGCTCGCCTGCGGCCTTCGGGAATAGCCACTTCCCGAAGCAGAGGTTGAGCGTTTCGAGCCGCGAGAGCCGCAGATGCGGGCCCGCTTGTGCCGTCGCCTCCTTGCCCCACTGCGTGAAAAGCTTGAGGCTGCTCAGCGGAATGCGGATCGTCTGCCACTCGGTGGTTAAGGGCACGACCGTGCCCCACGGCACGCCGCCAGACTCGATCAGCGCCAGTTCGAAGCCGGTCGTGTGCGCACTCGCCGCACGCGCACGGACCTGTAGGACGACACGCTCGCCGTCCGTCTGCCAGAGCTGAGCAAACGTCTTGCCGTCACACGGGACTCGTTGCGAGAGGCTCTCGTGGTCTCCCGCGAACGAGTCGGCACCCAAATGCACCGCCGCATGGCCCGCATCGTCCGCCACGCGCCAGCGCTGCAACCGCTGTGACCAGTCCGGTGCGCGCAGGCAGGCGTCGACGTCGAAGAGGCTCCACGGTGCCGCGCCCTCGGCCAGGAACAACGGAAACGCTGGCTCCAGCGCCACCCACTCGACCGAGGCGAGATCGACCGTCTGTCTTTCGGGCTGATCGCTCCGCCACAGCCATGCGCCGGTCAGGACACTGACCTGCTCGACGTCCTGCCAGCGGAACGCGTCAACCGACGGAAGCCCCCAAAGCGTGAGCAACTCGGAGAACGGCACGACCGTCTCGCTCCAGCCTTGGCCGGCCTGCACGTTGCAGCCAAGCCCCTGCCCGTTTTTCATGCGAAAGCCGAGCTCGATCTTCGCGCCGCCCTCGCCGCCGCGTGTCACGATCCGCAGGCCCGCCGTCTTCTGTCCCGGTTTCAGGCGCTCCGCAGCACCCTGACTTTCAAACGGCAACGTGTAACCCGTGGCAGAGCCTCTCGCGCCGATGCCGTTCACGGTCAGACGTAAGGCGTGTGTGCCCGGCAGGCGGCCATCAACCACGCTCACATCGGTCGTGGTGAGGCTGTTGCGGCTGACCCTGAGAGCCGCCGGGACTTCGGCCGTTTGCGGCAGGTTGACCAGCGGAACCGCCGGACCGGTTTTCGGAAACCAACCGGTGTCGAGCGTTCCGGCCACCGGGTACGAGGATGCGCCCGCCGCGCCCGCCGCGTGGAAGGTCACCTGCCAGAGGCCCGGCGTCAGACCCTCGCCCGGCACCTCGGCCGCATACCCGTATCCTGCGGCGGGCCACAGCGTGACACACCGGGTTGCCCCTGTCGGGGAAGTAAGCAGTGCCGTCACGTTGGTAGCGAAGACGGCTTCGGCCTGAACCGTGAACGGCCTGCCTGCTCGCCACTGGGATGTCACGCTGGCGCGGAGCAGCGGTGCGCCGGCCGCGTCCGGACCAGGGGCCACATAGCGCGGGGCCGCGGCTGCCGCCGCACAGAGCATTGCGGCCTCCGGGAGTCCGAGCGAGCGCATGAGCAAATAATCGCCGGGCGGCACTTCGAGCGCGCCAGCCTTGCCCAGGGTCAGCCGGTCGCCCGCCGTCTGACCGTCGAAAGGCCGCACGGTGAACGCGTCGCCCAAGTCCGGCAGGTGCAGGATCATGGCATGGCGGCCGGGGATCACGCGGACTTTGGTTTCCGTGGTGCCGGAATAGGGGTCGGCCACGGTGAACACATCCGGATAGAGCTGCAGCCGCCACATGCCCGGCGAAACGCGGTCGAGGAAGTACGCGCCGCTGCCGCCGTATGAAACGACCGGCGACGAGCCGCACCCCCACACGCGCGTCAGGGCCTGGGGATGCGGCGGCGGCGTGGCGGTCGTGTTGCTGTTCAGGAAGATTTCGTCCGTCACCAGCTCCGAAAGGTCGGACTCGGCGGAGCTGCGGAAAGGCGGGAAGACGGCGGCCTCGGGCAGCTGTCCGAAGGGGGTGCCACGCGGCACGCGTTTGAACACCTCTGCGGCGATGGCCAGCGACAGCGCCTTTCCCGGGGTGTAGACAAGACTCAGGTGGTGCGTCATCCAGTTGTGGTTCACAGCGGCCAGTGGCAGCGGATCGTACTGGAACTGCGCGGCAACCTGAACACCTTCGGAGCGAAAAAACTTCGCCATTGAGGGGTACATGTGCGAGCCCGGCACGTCGGCAGCGTCAAATTCGTAGACCATGCGTGACGTGCGGCCGATGGCCTCGTTCGGCTGAAGACAGGAACCTTTCGCGCGGAACAGTTGCGGTCCCTTCAGCGCGCGGCTCGAAGCGAGGCCGGTGGGGTAGCTGGAACAGGTGACGCCCTCGATCCGAGCCGCGGCTGCCGCACCATTGCGCCCCTGCCATGAATTGTAATAGATGGGCTTCTTCGTGCCGCTGGCACGCAATGCGTCGGCCAGCGTGTTGATATATGCGGTGACGGTGCTGTCCGGCGTGTTTTTGGGATAAAGCGGCTCGTTGATACACTCGAACGCCAGTACGGCCGAATCGTCGGCATAGCGTTTGCTGGTGAAACGGTTGACGTGTTCCGCGAACTGTTTGAGAAAACGCGCCTGCGCCGCCCACGCCTGCGGGTCGGTGGTCATCTGTGGCATGGGGTAACGCTCCGAAAAGCCGTGCGTCGAACCGGGCGCATAGCTCCCGCCCCACCAGGCGATGGGCGTGAGCACGGTGTAGAGTCCGTTACGGCGGCACTCGCTGATCAGGAAGTCCAGCAACTCGAGATGCGCGTTATCGATCAGGTTGCCCTCGGCGTCGCTGAATTCGCGATCGAAACAGTGGAGCCGGATACAGCCGAGGCCGAGACGACGGAAATGCGCCACATCATCGCGGATCACCTGTTTATGGTCGAGGCCGAGCTTCGCGATCCCGGCGTAGTCGATGGTGAACGGCGTGTAGTAGTTGACGCCGAGCAGCGACACCTCCGTGGCGTCGTCCTGCCAGCGCAGCACGCCCTCCGCATCCACCCGCGCGGAACGGTCCGCCTCGGCAAAGCCGATCGAAACGATTCCGATAACGATACTTATGAACGCCTTTTTCATCTTTCCCCCATCGTGTCCGTCCAAGATTGAAGCAGAAAGCCACGCGCAGTCCAAGTTCGATTAAAAAAATCCGTTTATTGCTGAGCCTTTTTTAGGTTTATTTTTGATCAAACTTGCGCTCTCCAGCCGTGAAATGCTAGAGTAAAAAGGCTTTTTTAGCCCTGTACGTGTCTGCAAGAAAAAAAAGGAGCGGGAATGAAAAACGTGTGTGTGTGGTTGGGATTTCTGCTGTCTTTGGCGCTCGCCTTGCCAGCGCGTGCGGGCGACGTGTTGAAAGCCGATAATACGGTGCTGCTGACCAACGCGGCCTCATGGGTCGGCGGCGCGACCGTTC
>JBBRJN010000092.1:0-9285 GCA_038219365.1 Kiritimatiellia bacterium
GTTGTTGCGTCGCCTGCTCATGCTCGAAGACCCTGCGATGCAGAATGTGGTGTATGTGCTGGCCGTGATGTTGGAGCGCGGCAAGCAACTGATTGAGCGTGATGCCAAGCCGCACGAGAGCGGCGGCATCCTGCGTATTTATGAGCACAAAAAAAGCGGTGACACTTTTGTGGTGCTTGACCCGCGCCTGCGCCTCGACCAACTTGGACAGGTGCAGCAGCAAGTGGTCGCTCTGCTCAGCGGGACGCACTCGCTAAGCGCGGAAGCGGATGCGGGCGCGGCGGCGAGTGCGGTGCCCCAAGCGTGACGGGCGAAGAGGGGGTGTAGGACATGACCTTCGACTTGATCATACGGAACGGGCGGGTGGTGGACGGCACGGGCGAGCCGGAACGCCGCGTAGACGTGGGTATCGTGGCCGACCGGATTGTGGCCATCAGCGACCTTTCAAACGCGACTGCGGTTTGCGAAATCGATGCGGCGGGCAATGTGGTCGCGCCGGGCTTCATCGATACGCATGCCCACTCCGATGCCTATCTGTTGCTGGAGCCTGATGCGCCCAGCAAACTCGCGCAGGGTGTAACCACGGAAGTCAATGGCCAGTGCGGCGGCTCAGCCGTGCCGCGCTTGGGTCAGGCCCGCCTCTCTTCCGACTGGGCCTCGCAGACCTACCCATATCACACCTCGCGAGGTGTGGAAAAGAGCCCGACCCCCGGACCGACCTGGACCACGGTGGCGGATTACCGGAACCTGTTCGATGCGGTGCGCCCGGCGATCAACACGGTGCAGTTCATCGGGCACAACACCTTGCGTGCAGGCGTGATGGGGTATGCGCCGCAGGCCGCCGCGCCGGAGCAGGTGGCGGAGATGCAGCGGCGCCTGGAGCAGGCGCTGGAAGAGGGCGGCTGGGGGCTTTCAACGGGGCTGCTGTATCAACCCGGAAAATACGCGACCGTCGATGAGGTGACCCAGCTTGCGCGTACGGCGGCCTCCAAAGGCGGGCTGTACGCCACGCACATGCGCAGCGAGGGCGATCAGTTGTTGGAGTCGGTCAACGCGGTGCTGGATCTCGCCCTCGAAACGGGCATTCAGGTTCAGATTTCGCATTTGAAGACCTCGGGAAAGGCCAACTGGCACAAGATTGACGCCGTGCTGGACAGGCTCAACCAGGCGCGAGCAGAGGGCCTCAATGTACAGGCCGACCGCTATCCGTACACGGCGGCCGGCACGGATCTCGATGTGGTGCTGCCTGACTGGGCGTCTGCTGGGGGACGCGACGCGATTCTGAATACGCTGCGTCAGCCCGAAACGCGGAAACGGGTCGAAGCCGAATTGGACGCCGAAGGACGCGAGTGGTCAACCGTGATGATCGGCGGCGGCTGGAGCCCGACGGTGCGTGCGTTCAGCGGGAGGACGGTCGCGGAGGCCGCGGCCGAACTGGGCCTCTCGGCGGGCGAGACCGTTTGCCGCTTCATCGATGCGGACGATACACGCACGGGCGCATTTTTCTTTGGCATGTGCGAGGCGAACCTGCGGCGCATCTACGCGCAGCCGTGGGTCATGCCCGGTAGCGACGCGTCGGTGCGTGCGCCGTGGGGCCCCTTGGGCGAGGACCATCCGCACCCGCGTGCGTATGGCACCATGCCGCGTTTTTTGCGCCTGATGACCGGGCGGGTCGGAGGCTTTGAGAAACTCTGCGGCCTTGAAGAGGCCATCCGCCGCATGACGAGCCTGCCCGCGCAAACGTTCGGTATCCGTGATCGCGGCCACTTGAAGGCAGGCGCTTTTGCGGATCTCGTGGTTTTCGACGAGGCAGCCTTCGCCGATATGGCGACCTATGCGCAGCCGCACCAATTTTCAGTCGGAGTAAGTCAAACCATTGTGAACGGTGTGGTGGCGTTCAGTCTTGGACGGTTCACAGGTGAACGCCGCGGGCGCTTCCTGACGCGGTGAACAGTTCTGCTTGTTCATACCGGGGTTCGGGGGTTATACTACGCCCATGAAAATCGTACGTTCAACACTGATCGGGATTGCGGCTGCCGCCTTGGCGGCGTGGTCGCTGGCGGAGGTGCCTATGGAAACAACGTGGCGAAAGCTGACCTCGGAAGAGGAGCGTGTGATTGTGCGGAAAGGTACGGAAAAACCTTTCTCCGGGAAATATGAGAAGAGCGTCGCGAAGGGCGTGTACACCTGCCGCCGTTGCGGCGCGGCGCTCTACCGGTCGGAAGACAAGTTCGTTTCCGAATGCGGTTGGCCCGCGTTCGATGCCGAGGTGCCCGGTGCCGTGAGGCACGAGACCGACGCGGACGGTCGGCGCACGGAGATCCTGTGTGCAACGTGCGGCGGACATCTGGGGCATGTCTTCATCGGCGAACGCCTGACGCCAAGCAACACGCGGCACTGCGTGAACTCGGTCTCCATGGACTTCGTGGCGGAGCCGGAGTTGGACAAAACCTTCGAGCGTGCGGTCTTTGCCGGCGGGTGCTTCTGGGGCGTGGAGTATTATCTACAGCAGGCTCGCGGCGTGATCCGCGCGGTGAGCGGCTATACCGGCGGGCGGATCGAACAACCCACGTACCAGCAGGTGTGCAAGGGCGGCACAGGGCATATCGAGGCGGTCGAGGTGCTGTTCGATCCGAGGCAGACGACCTATGAGGCGCTGGCACGGCTTTTCTTCGAGACGCACGACCCGACTCAGCGCGACCGGCAGGGGCCGGACATCGGCGAGCAGTATCGCTCGGTCGTGTTTTATCGCGACGACGCACAGAAGGCGACCGCTGAAAAGTTGATCGCGCTGCTGCGTGCAAAAAAAATCAACGTGGTCACGCGTCTTGAGCCCGCCTCGACCTTCTGGCCGGCCGAGGCGTATCATCAGGACTACTATTTCCACAAGGGAACAACGCCTTACTGCCACCGCCCCGTCAAACGGTTCGATTGAGTGCGCTCGCAGGGTTGACTTTAGTGTCACTTCCCTCGCATAATAGCGGCCAGAGATGGAATGGGGGGCAGCGCAGGGGCTTTGGCAATAGGGTGCAGGTTGCACACTTGTCTCATTATCAAAAAACATCAGCGGAGGGGGATATGACGATCACACGCAGCATTCTGGTGGCCGTTTGCATGGCGACGTTTGGGGCATGCGCAGAGGGGTTCGATGTGGGTGTCGCAGCCTACTCGTTCCGTAACGGCACGGCCTTCGAGGCGATTGAGAAAACGAAAGCGTGCGGGGGTGACGTCATCGAGTTTTTCCTCTGGCAGAAGCTCAGCCCCGAACACCCCGAGGTCATTTTGAACCAGGACCTGTCAGATGAGCATATTGCGGCCCTCAAGGCTAAGTTGCAGGCGTCCGGAGTGAAGGCCGTGAGCGCCTACTTCAACAACGCGGTCTTTCAGGATAAGGACAAGGCGGAAGCCAACGTGCGCAAACTCTTCGATTTCGCCCGCAAACTCGGTCTGCGCGGGCTGACCGGCGAGCCGCCCGCGGATCAGCTCGACCTCGTTGAGAAGATGGTCAAGGAGTATGACCTCCAGTTCTGTTTCCACAACCACCCGAAAGATCCAGCTAGGCCGGACTACAAGAACTGGAACCCGGCTTATCTGATCACGCTCATGGAGAAGCGCGATCCCCGCATGGGCTTCTCGGTCGACACCGGTCATCTCAGCCGCTCGGGAGTGGACACGGTCGAGACCTTCAAGCTCTTCAAGGGACGGACGTTGTCGGTTCACTTGAAGGACGTCAAAGAGGCAAAGAAGGAGAGCATCGACCTGCCCTACGGACAGGGGATCGGCAACATCTCCGGAGCACTGGCCGAGTTGAAGAAGCAAGGCTTCCACGGGCATGTCGTCGTCGAGTACGAAAATATTACCGACCACCTGCTTGACGATGTGAAATTCTGTCTCGCCTTTATCCGAAGCCACTGATTAACAGCGTGACACGGGTGAGTCGCCCGTGCCGCCCGGAGCTGCGATTCACGAGATTTTTGTAGAGGGGGGGGAACATGAAGCATGACTCGGTCAGCAGGACCACCCGCCGCGGTTTTCTTCACGGATGTCTGGCGCTCGCGGCCGCGCCTCTGGTCGTGCCGGGACGCGTGCTCGGGCGCGACGGAGGCGTCGCTCCGAGTAACCGCATCGTCTTCGGCGGCATCGGCATCGGCAACCGTGCCCGCTACATTCTGCCGAACTTCCTTTGGTTTCCGGAGATCCAGTGGGTCGCCGTTTCTGACGCCCGCGCCGACCGCCTCGCCTCTGCGAAGGAGCTGATCGACGCGCATTACGGCACGAAAGCGTGCCGGGCCTTTGGCGATTTCCGTGAGTTGCTCGCCTGCAAGGAAATCGATGCGGTGCTCATCGCCACCGGTAACCGCTGGCACGCCATGGCGTCCATGTTCGCGGCCCAGGCCGGCAAGGATATATATTGCGAGAAACCGATCAGCCTGACGCTCGGTGAGGGGCGGCGGCTTGTGGAGACCTGCCGCCGCTTCGGCACCATTTATCAGGCCGGAACCCAGCGCCGCTCGACCGGGTCGTACCGTTTCGCCCGCGAGATGGTGCTGCAGGGCAAAATCGGCCGTGTGCATACGGTCGAGTCGCAGGTCTGGGCAACGGGGACGATCCCCCATGAAAAAGCGACGCCGGTTCCGGAAGGCTGGAATTACGACATGTGGCTCGGTCCGGTCCAGTGGCGGCCTTTTGTGCCTGGACGCGTGCAAAACTGGACGTATTTCTTTGACACCGGCGAGGGTATGCATACCGATATGGGTACGCATTACACGGATCAGATGCAGTGGGTACTGGGCACGGACAACACCGGCCCGGTCGAATTCGAGACTTCCGACATTGTCTGGCCGGACCCCGTCAAGTTCATGAGCGAGACCGCTCTCACCGGCACGTTCCGCTGCCGCTACGCCAACGGCGTCAACGGTGTCATCTATCAGCGCGGCGCTTTCAAGGAACGCTATATCCGGTACATCGGCGACGAGGGGTGGATTCAGGTGGACGACGACACGGATGTAGTGACCGCCCACCCGGCCTCCATTCTTGGGCTGCGCAGCAAGACGGGCGCGGGCTGGGATAACGCTGGCGACCACATCTCCAATTTGCTCGCCTCTATCAGGAGCCGCCGGCCTGCGATGTGCAACCCTGAAGTCGCCCATCGTGCGCAGAGCATCGTGGGTGCCATGACGATCAGCGCCCGGTTGCACCGGAAGTTGAAGTGGGACCCGGTCAAGGAGCAGTTCGATAACGACGAGGCCAACCGGATGATGTGGCGCGAACCGCGTGCTCCGTGGTGCGTGTAAGGGGATTGAATATGCGACCTATTTTAGGGCTTCATTCGGGCCTCTGCTCGTCAGGGGTAAGGACGGTTTCCCAAACCGTCTGCCCTTCGTCATGGCTTAGCACCAACGGATACCAGGGGGAGGCGTTCCTACCCGTTGCAGCTTTGCTCATTTATGCCGTCATTGCGCTGCTGGTACCGAGTCAACTCTTGGCTGACTCTGACCTTGATACGCTCGCTGTGTGTGCTGCGAAATATGAGTCGGGCGCGAGTGCTGAGCCGCTACGCCGGATTGAGCAGTTGCTGTGTGAGTCCGTTGGCGATTCCGTGCGGCGTGCCGAACTCGAGGCTGCGCTCATCCGAATGCTTGCCTCTGACACCACGTTTGAGGCCAAGCGCTTTGCGTGTGTGCAGTTGGCCGCGCATGGCTCTGAAGCTTCAGTGGCCGCGCTGGCCGCTTTGCTCAAACAGGAGGAGACGGTCGGCATCGCCTGCCTTGCGCTTTGCAGGGTGCGTTCAGCGAAGGCAGGTGCCGTCTTGCGTGATGCCTTGCCAGCTTCGAAAGGTGTCGCCCGCGTGCAACTCATCGTTACGCTGGGCCATCGCGCTGAAGCAGCGTCCGTGAAACCGCTTTTCGAACTTGCCCATGAGGCCGATGCCGAGGTCGCCAACGCCGCGGTTCGCGCACTGGGGTCCATTCCTGTGTCCGCCGCACGCGATGCGGTGTCAGTCCTGCGGCGCGAGGCGAACCCTGCGGTGGCCGTCGCTGTTGCGGATGCTTCGTTAAGCGGCGCGGAGCAGCTTGCGGCTGCGGGCGACCCTGCCGCCGCGACGTCGCTTTGCGAGGAGTCGCTTAAGGCCCGCTTGCCAGAGCACATCAGGCGCGGGGCATTCGGGCTGTTGTTGCGCTGTGATGCGGATGGTGGCAAGCAGCGCGTCCTGAAGGTGTTGGCAACAATTCCCCTCGACTCTGTGCTGGCCGCCGTTGCCATCGCACATGTGCCAGAGCTGCGCGGAGAAGAGGTTTCCCGAAGTTTTTCTAAGGTGTTGCCCAGTCTGCCTCCCGCGGAACAGGTTTTGCTGATCGAGGCGCTCGCCTGCCGAGCCGATGCTGATGCGCGTGCCCTCATTCTACAGCAGGTCGGTGCGGCGGAGCCGGCTGTGCGTCGTGTGGCCATTGTGGCTGCCGGCACCCTCGAGGACGCCTCGGCCGTGACGCTGCTGGCCAAGGCGCTGGCGGGTGCTGCAACACCTGAAGAGGCGAAAGACGTTCAGCTCGCGCTGGCCAGCCTGCGGGGTGGCGAAGCGACTGATCGGGCGATCAGCGAGGCGTTGCGGCAGGCGGCACCCAAAGCGAAGCCAGCGCTGATGACCGTGCTGTCCCGGCGCGGCGGAGGTACGGCGGTGCAGACGCTGCTGGAACAGTCGGGTGAGGCCGACGGACAGGTGTCGCGTGCTGCCGCACAGGCGCTGGTGCGGATCGCGGACGGGGGCGACGCCGCGTCGCTGGTGGCGCTGCGGGCGGCGGTTTCAGGCGGCGACGTCCGTGTCCGCGAGGCGGCCTTGCGGACGCTGGCGGCGTGGCGCGGTGTGGCGGCGTGGGAGACGCTCGCAAGCATCTACCTTAAACCGGGGGACGATGCCCAGCATGCCTTGGCACTGCGCGGCCTGGCCCGGATCGCGGGTGAAGGGAACGCGCATCCCGATGCAGCGCTGATCGGACGCTACAGCCAATTGCTGGCTGGAGCGCGTGCTGATAACGACCGCAAGCTGATCCTGAATGTCCTTGCCGGCGCTGGGCATCCTGACGCGCTGGCCTTGGCGATACCGTTGTTGGAGGCTCCTGGCCTCCGCGCCGAGGCGGTCCAGGCGGTCGAGCGGATCGCGACGGCCATCAAAGCCCAACATCCCGAAATCGCGGGTGAGGCGCTGCGGAAGATTAGCGCGTTGGACGCGAAGCCCTGAGTCTCATGAAGGCCGTTTTTGAGGGGCATCAAAACGTAAGTTGAACCGGATTTATAAACGAGGGGAAAACAGGGCCATGACAAATTGTTTGCGAACAGCGCCGGTGAGAAGCGGTGCTTTGCTGCTGCTGCTGTTGGGGTTGGCGGCCGGATGCAGCCTGTTCCCTTCACAAAAGAGCGACGGGATTAGCCGCATTTTCTACGTCGCTCCCACGGGTGATGACCAGAACCCCGGAACAAAAGCCCAGCCCTTCGCGACCCTGCGGCACGCACGCGATGCGGCGCGTGCTTTAAAGCGACCGACACCGCTCGCGCAACCGGTCACGGTCCGCTTGAAAGACGGACGATACATTCTTCCGGAGCCGTTTGTGCTGTCGCCGGAGGATTCAGCGGTGACGTATGAAGCCGCCCCCGGTGCGCACCCGGTGATCAGCGGAGGCGTGCGTGTCAGCGGCTGGCGCAAGCACAGCGACACGCTGTGGGTGGCGGAGGTGCCGTGGGTCACAAACTGCGTGGAAACCTTCACACAACTGTTTGTCAACGGTGAACGCCGGCCCCGTGCCCGCACGCCCAACAACGGCGCTTATCTCTATTCCAAACGGCTATCGCTCAAGGAAGGCAACCCCGGAGAGTGTACGGGGTTGACGTATTTCAAAGACGACCTAGGCCCGTGGATCTCGCAGGAGGGAGTGCGCGTTGTGCTCTTCCACAACTGGGTGAACTCGTATAGCGTCATCAAGACCGTGGACCTTGAGAAGCGGCAGCTTGCGTTCGCACGGCCGGCCGGCATTTTCTTTCTGGGACCCGAGGTTCGCTACTATGTGGAAAACGCCTTCGGCCTGTTGGACGCGCCGGGTGAGTGGTATGCGGAGCGGAGCACAGGCTTGCTCTATTACTATCCGAAGGCGGGCGAGGACATGACCCGTGCGGAGGTGGTCGTTCCGGCGCTCGTGTCGAGTCTCGTGGTGGTGAAAGGGACGCCGGCAAAGGACGAATTCGTCGACGGTCTAGTGTTCCACGGCCTCTCCTTCCAGCACACGGACGCAGATCTGTCGCGCGATTACCCGCACAGCGTGCAAGGCTCGCACACGCAGCGCGGGGCGATCTTCGCAACCGGCCTGCGGAACGCGCGAATCGAAGCCTGCGAATTCACGCGTCTGGGTGAGCACGCCATCTCGCTGAGAGAAGGGTGCGTTTCAAACCGCGTGAGCCAATGCCACATGCACGACTTGGGCGGCGGTGGTGTCTATCTCTCCGAAGGTGCGCCCGCGAAAACAAATGACTGGTATCTTACAGCATACAACACGGTTGATAACAACTTCATCCACGATGGCGGGCTTGTTTATCGCGCCGCGTGCGGCGTTTTCTTGGGGGGCAGCGCTAGCTACAATCAGATCACACATAACGAGATTTGTGACCTGAGTTGGATGGGTGTACACCTGGGGTGGAGCTGGACCGGACGCGCACCTGCCTACACGCACCACAACGAAGTGGGTTACAACCATATACACCATCTCGGGAACGGTGTGCTGAATGACATTGGAGGCATCTACACGCTGGGCGTTTCGCCGGGCACGGTGTTGCATCACAACGTGATTCACGATGTCAGCCGTTTCGAACGTGGGCGTGACGGTTACGGCGGGTGGGGGATCTATCTCGATGCGGGCAGCTCGCAGATCCGTGTTGAGAATAACGTTGTTTACGACACGCGTGACGGCGGGCTGCATCTGCACTGCTACGCCTTTCCTTACGGCGACGTGGTGACGAATAACATTTTTGCTTTTTCGCAGGATGCCGAGTTGATCCGTAACGCGACCATGGAAGCCGATGGTCTGCACGCGATGGTGGAACAGAACATCGTTTACGGTTCATCTCCGCGTATGCTGGGCGGAGGCAACTGGAAGGCCGGCAGTAATTTTACGAGTGACCGCAACTGCTTTTGGAGCACGACGACGAATGCGCCGGACTTCGCCGGACGGACGTTCAAGGCATGGCAGGGCGAGGGGCGCGATCAGCACAGCATCCTCGCTGATACAGGCTTCGTGAATG
>JBBRJN010000093.1:0-9196 GCA_038219365.1 Kiritimatiellia bacterium
GCAAATATCAAAAGATTGCGCACACCTCCAAGGCGACCGCGACACGCGACTTGGCCGAAATGGTCGCCTGTGGCGTTCTTGTCCGGCATGGGGAAGGTGCCGGCGTTCGGTACGAGATTGCATGACCTCTGAGGAGTGAAACGAATTATGCAGCGCCGCTTGATTATACCTTTTGACTTGTCTTTATCTCATAAGCCGTTTATGACAGTACGCATGATGAAAACAAATGGAGGACGGCTAGGATTCATTCTTGACGCAAAGTTATGCTAATAACCAAATTTCAGAACTTATGAATAGAACATTCTTTGTTAATGCAGCACTCATTTTGACGATCTTCGCTTTTTTAAGCGTTGCCGCTCAACTGCCGCCGGACGATATCGGGCATGAAGTCGCGGCGAGTGAACGCGTGCCAAAAGGTGCCTATCGCCTGATTCATTCGTGGGAAGCCGAAACGCCTGGAATCCACATGACCGGCAGCGCAGTCGAAGATCCTGCCGCGTCAGGAGGAAAAGCGTGGGAGGCACGCCTCGGCAAAAATACTCCCAACAAATACCTGATTTACGGCCCCTATCTTGCTGTGCCGGCGGGGACCTATGTCGTGTTCTTCCGGCTCAAGCTACTTGATGAGGTCGAAGACGATATCGCCGCGCGCCTGGACACCTCGATCAGCGGGGGAGTGAACGCGTCGACGGCAATGGATCTTTGGTCCGGCGATCTTTCGCGCGAGCACTATGTTCAGGTTCCTTTTGCTTTTCAGACGCCAGGGGGCAAACTCGAATGCCGCCTTTTCTGGCCCGGCTATGCGGGGTTGCGCCTGGACAAGGTGACGCTTTTTGCGCTCGAAGGAAGTTCCGCAAAAGAGGTTTTGAGGCGAGCGCCGGGCGCGGTGCCGAGCGGTCAGCCGACCGGTTTGCCGTACCGTCCCACGGTGCGTCCGTTCCCGGATGTTTTTCCGCGCGCCTTGAAGCCTGCGCCCCGCCAGATTGTCTTTGATCTCCAAGCGCAACCGTATGATCGGCGCATGCTTTTGCTCTGCTTGCAGGGGCTCGTCAACCGCGAGAGGCCCGCCCTTTACGCTATTCTGGATGAGACGGACCGGCACTGGTTAGATTGGATGAAACAGCGCGGTTGGGTCGAGAGCGAGGAGACCGTCGTTGATCCCATGACGCTGGTCGCACGCTACCGGGAGAAAATCAAGGGGGCCGTCATCTATGATCCGCGCCTCGCTTCGTCTAAGAACGTGGCCATGATGATTGCGAGCCTGAAAGATGGCGTCGTGGTTTCGCCGCAACTGGCCCGCGAGCTGCGCCTGCCCGTTCTGGAGGATCTGCGGGGCCGTTGGAAGACGCACGCCGAAGCGTATCGCTGGGCCTCGGACACCCTCTGGCCGCAACTCAATCCCTATGTGATGGCCTGTCTCTACCCGGAAAGCGCGGATGGCCTCCGCGACTACCTCTATCAGCAGCGCGTCTTCACGTTCTGGATCACCGGGCCGATCGACGGCGCGCTGCCGGGCGGAGATCCGACCGCCGAGGCGCGTGTGGTGGAAGAGGTTCTCGCCAAAGCGCCGGCAAACATCCCGATGATGGGGTTCCCGTGGGCGGGCGATGATGTCGGCATCGGTGAGGGTGGCGGCGTCCGGCTGTTTGCGCAATACGGCAAGTTCCTGGTCGGGGCTGTGGGGGTCGCGAATCTCAGCGTGCATTCCGGGTATTCGGCTCCTGCATTCAAGCAGCGCCCTGCGCCTGCAATCGGGTTGCAGGCAGACAAGATCTACGTGACCTGGCTGATGTCCGACGGCGACAATCTGCCCGTCTTGAGCAAGGGCAACTTTCCGCAGCTTTGGCGTGATAAGGCTCGTGGCCGCGTGCCGATCGCGTGGAGCCTGTCGCCTTGCGCCGCGCTGCTGATCCCGGCCGTCGTGGATTATTACTACGAGACTGCTTCCGAAAATGACGCATTCGTGTGCTCGGTTTCGGGGGTGGGGTATACCTATCCCGATGATTATGCGCAGAGGTTCGACGCGGCGGCGCGCACGCGGCTTTTTGGCGACTTTCTCGGGCTCACGCGCGACACCCTGCCGCGCTCCGATCTGAGACAGATTTGGATCATGGGCGTTTCTCAGCCTGAGATGATCAACCGGTATGCTGCTGAACTGCCTGGCATCGACGCGATCTTCCCCGATTATGGCAAGCGTCTGGACCGCTATGCCGAAACCTTTTATCCCGCCGCGCGCGGGGTGCCCGTGTTTCATGCCGTGACCCATTGGGAAGTGGGTGCGACGCGCACGCGCAAGGTGGAACGGCTGGTCGATGAGTTGCGCCGCGCCACGCCTGCCGAGAGTCCTGCCTTCCTGCACGCCTTCATCTGGAATTGGGGTGCCGACCTGTCCATTCTGCCGGAGGTCATGGAGCGGCTGGGACCGCAGTATGTGGCGGTCGGTCCGGCACAGCTTGCCGCACTGGCGAAGCAGTCCCTTGCGCAGCAGAAGGTGATGATCCGCTGCGTCCCCGGCGTAACGGCCCTTGAGGGACGCCCGGTCTTGTTCCAGGCTTCCGTCTATAATGCAACCTCTCAGCCGTTGCAGTTCCAGGCCGCCGTTACCGACGTCCTCGACGGGGTTGCTGCTCCTGAAAAAGGCGCTATTCCCGCGTTTCAATCCGTGATGATCACCCTCCAAGGCAAGCCTGCCGGGCCGTCTTTGAAGGTCTCTGTGAAGGGCGCATGGGGCGAGCGTTCCAAGGCTGTCGCGGTGCAGACGATACGGGCAGGTGAACTGTCCGGCACATTGCCGGAAGGCACCTCCTTACGCTTTGTGGACCGGTTTGAAGCCACGGGACTTTCGCACCGTTCCGGTTCGGCGCAGGCAGATTCCACGGTGCCTTGCGGCAGCGTGTGGGTGGCCGAAGAGGGCGTGACAGAAACGGGACATCTCGTGTTCGGCCCGTACAAGCCTTTTCCCGCTGGCCGTTATCTGGCGCTCTTCCAAGTCAAGCGCACCGGCGAGGGTGTCGGCAGCCTGGCCCGCATCGATGTGCATGGCGAAGGCGCCAAAGGCGACGCGGCCGCGCGGGTGATTTCGGTCACCGAAGCCGGCTTGCAGGTCTGGCGGTACTATCCGTTTGCATTAACGCACGCTGGTGGAGCCCTCGAAACCCTCCTTTATTGGCCCGGGAAGGCTTCGCTTGCGGTGGGCGAAATACTCTTGTGGGAAGTCATCCCGTGAACGCTCACGGATGTTCGGTCGATGGACAAGTTAAAAAGGTATAGTGACATGGATTATTGGCAACGTTTAACAAACAGCACGCGTGGCAAAACGGTGAGAATCGGTCGGTGGCTGGTTTGCACAACGGTCATGCTTGTGGCGGCCTCCACCGTTTACGGTCAAGGAACGGATGCAGGAAGCGTGCGCGACGTGGTGATCTATGGCGGCACTTCTGCAGGCGTGACCGCTGCGATCCAGGCTCACCGGATGGGGTGCAGCGTGGTCGTGGTCGAGCCGAGTCGCCGCCTAGGGGGCCTTTCCAGCGGCGGCTTGGGGGCGACCGACATCGGCAACAAGGCAGCCGTCGGCGGCCTTGCCCGCCAGTTCTACCGGGAGGTCCACAAACATTACAGTGATCCGGCGGCGTGGACGTGGCAGCAGTGCGGGGAGTACAAGAGGAGCGGCCAGTCTCTCACGTCTTCGGGCGAGGACACGATGTGGATGTTCGAACCGAGCGTGGCGCTGAAGATTTTCGAAACATGGGTGAAGGAACACAACATCGAGGTCGTCTACGGCGAGCGCTTGGATCGCACTTCGGGCGTGGCCATGACTCGTGCATTGCCCTGGCGCATCCTATCGGTCCGGATGGAGAGCGGGCGCGTGTTTAGCGGCAGAATGTTCATCGACGCGACCTATGAGGGCGATCTGATGGCTGCGGCGAAAGTCAGTTATACAGTCGGAAGAGAGGCGAACACGCAGTATGGCGAGACCCTCAACGGCGTGCAAACCGCACAGGACACGTATCATCAGTTTGCCACGGGCGTCGATCCCCATGTCGAAAAAGGTAAGCCTGAGAGCGGTCTGCTTCCTTTTCTCGATCCGAAAGGGCCGGGCCAGGAGGGCGCGGGTGACCGCCGGGTTCAGGCCTACTGTTACCGGATGTGTTTGACCGACAAGACTGAAAACCGTATTCCCTTCGTCAAGCCAGAAGGCTATGACCCGCAGTGGTACGAATTGCTCTTGCGGAATTTCGAAGCGGGCGAGCTGGTCGTGCCGTGGGGCAATTCAGCGTTACCCAACCGCAAGACCGACACCAACAACCGCTTGGGCTTTTCCACGGACTTCATAGGGCAGAACTACGATTATCCAGAGGCCTCCTATGCTGAACGCGCGAGAATTGCCGCCCGCCATTGCCTGTATCAGCAAGGGCTCATGTGGACGCTGGCCAACCATCCGAGGGTCCCCGAGAAAATCCGGCGGGAAGTCGCCCGGTGGGGAGTGTGCAAAGACGAGTTTACTGAAGGCTCTGGCTGGCAGGAGCAGCTCTACGTCCGCGAAGCACGGCGCATGGTGGGCGATTTTGTGATGACTCAGGTCCACTGTCAGGGCGGCCAGAAGGCTGAAAATCCGGTCGGGCTGGCCGCTTACGGCATGGACTCCCACCACGTCCAGCGCTATGTCGACCGTCAGGGGCAGGCGCGCAATGAGGGAGATGTGGAAGTCGGCGGATTTAAGCCGTATCCGATCGGCTTCCGTGCGATTGTCTCCAAGAAGAGCGAATGCGCGAATCTGCTGGTGCCGGTTTGCCTCTCGGCAACCCATATCGCTTTCGGATCAATCAGGATGGAGCCGGTTTTCATGGTCCTCGGACAGTCGGCCGCAACGGCGGCGGCGCTCGCTCTCCAGCAAAACGTGGCAATACAAGAGGTGGACAGCGGGCTGTTGCAAGCGCGATTATTATCCGATGGACAAATTTTGGGATGGCCCCCCCTTGCCACCCGTCCTGTAACAGCGAGCCCGTGAGAAGGTGCATCAGGGCCAGGATTGGATTCTATCCTACGACATGCACGGCAATGTGTGGGAATGATGTCTGGACAGGTACGTGGCCTCTCTCGGGACTGGCACGGTTACAGATCCTGTAGGTGTGGCGTCGGGTCGGAACGCGTGAAGCGGGGCGGGGCGGGGGCTGGGGCAACACCGCGTTGTACTGTCGTTCGGCGTATCGCAGCAAAGACTCCCCGGTTTACCGTTCCGGCAGCATTGGCTTCCGCCTTGTGAGGACCCTGCCATAGCCGGGTACGGCTGCCCTCACCTGCCTGCGCCGCCTGCCTACGGCAGTCAGGCAGCGCGGCAGGCAGGCCCCGACCTTCTCCCAGCGAGAGCGGGAGATCAGGACGCGGCAGCGCTACGCTTTGAGGATTGTGACGGGCCGCAGGCAATAGCGCGGCCCGTCACGTTTTTTTTGACAGGTTGACCGGGTGGCGGATTAACAGGGTGAGCTTGTTGACGACATGACCGAGTTGACTGCTCACCGATTTTGCGGCCTCATCGCAGGTAGGTAGGGCGACGTTCTCCGAACGCGCCGTGGCAGGGTCGCGGACTCTTGCCCTACTCCCTGTGGCGGCGCAGTGATTGAACCCTGAATCCTGCGCGCTTGCAACTGTTGGCTATCGTGCCCAAAAGCGTCAAAAACAACGTGTTGTTGTTGACATTTAGCATAAAATACATCGTCATGTTTTCGCTCGATCAAAGGTAGGCGCATAGAAAGCGAGGGGTGATGAAGCGGTACGTATCAGATTTTTTGGATCAGTGGCTCAAAGAACCCAATCGTAAACCATTGGTTTTGCGTGGAGCCAGACAGGTGGGCAAGACGTGGCTTGTGCGCGACTTGGCGCAACGCCACGGGCGGAAACTCATTGAACTGAATATGGAGCGCCGCCCGGAACTGGCCGATCACTTCCGCTCGAACAACCCACGACGTGCGCTTTCAGATCTCTCAGCCGACCTCGGCCTGGCGATCTCGCCCGAGACTGCCCTTCTGTTTATCGAAAAACACACTTCTAGCCGCCGGGGAGTCTCTGGAACTCGGGCCGCGGTTACATCAGCGCGCGCTCGAGTTGTTTGCTGAATACTGTCTCGTCGGCGGCCTTCCGGAATGCGTCTCGGATTGGATTGCGACGAGAAACGATGAGCGGCGGCTACACCTTCAACGTGATCTGATCTCGACCTATCGGGACGACTTCAACAAGTATAGGGGACGGATCCCGTCCGATGTGCTGCGTCATGTCCTGGATGCCGTACCGCGGCAACTGGGCGGGCGGTTTGTTTACAGCCATGCCGATGTGGAGGCCAAACATCGCGACATCAAGCAGGCGTTGGAGCTATTGCAGTTGGCGCGCGTCTGTCATCGCGTTGAACATACGGCTGCAAACGGCTTGCCCCTGGGTGCCGAGACGAACCCAGTGACATTCAAAGCGATTCTGGTTGATGTTGGACTGACCTCCGCTCATTTGGGGCTTTCGCGGCTTGACCTGCGGGATTTAGACACCGTGGTATGGGCCAACAAGGGAGGTCTTGCGGAACAGTTTGTTGGACAACACCTCCGGTGTTTGTCTCAGGCGTTCGAGGATCCGAGGCTCTTTTACTGGCAACGAACAGAGGGCCGCCAAGGCGAGATTGACTACATCATTCAGCAAGGCAGTCATATCATCCCGGTCGAGGTGAAGGCGGGAAGCGCGGGAGCCATGAAGTCGTTGCATGCTTTCATGTCGAGCAAGAAACTGCAGACCGCCCTTCGCCTGGACGCAAATCCGCCTTCAGTTCAAGAGCTAGCTGTTAAAACCACAACAGGCGAACCCGTCAAGTATCGGTTATTGTCTCTTCCCTTATACATGGTCGAGAGCATTCCCGCCGCTCTCCAGGCTCAGGGCGAGTTCGGGATCGCTCCGTGAGCGCCTTCGCCAAGGCTACGAAGAGACAAGGAGAGAGACAATGCCTCCATGGTTTTAAACCTAATCATGATGTTATTCCTAAATATTGGCGCTCTATCATTATCGGCAACATAGCGGGGCAGAGGTTGATCTCGTGATCGAAAAGGACGGACTGCTTTTCCCGATTGAAATAAAGGCAGCATCGAATGTCCGTCCTTCGGATTGCTAATCGATCAACATTTTTCGCGAGAAGATGGGGGAGCATGTGCAGCCAGGATTGATTATCTCAGGCTGCAAGGAGGCCTTCCGTGTAGGTGAGCGTTGCGTGGCGGTTCCCTTTGACCTCGTCTGAGAGAATAGGCATAGGGTCGCTAAGTGCCCGTCAGTAAACAAACTGGTCACGTCCTCGTAGTGCAGGCGTCCCGCCTGCTTATCCTTGGCAGGCGGGACGCCTGCACCACAAGGAAGACTGCAAACGTTATTTCCTGACGGCTCCTAAACAGGCCTGGGGGCCGCTCATCCTAGAGCCGGCGTCAATAGGCAAACACTTCCCCGCCCGCCTTCTTGAGGCGTGGTCCTTCTTTTGATTATTCGGAGGCGCTTGCGAAACTCATCAGGTCTTGATGCAAATAAGCCGCCTAAAGGCGGTACACCAACGGAATGCGCAAATATGAAGGCCGATTGGTGTACCGACTTCAGTCGGCAGTGGGTTTTGCAAAAGCCTCTTCGGTCGCAGAAATTCGTGAAAACGTCTGCCTGACGTGACGGGTGCCACTTTTCATGTACCCGAAGCCAACGCGTTAACGAACAGGTGCGTGGGTGCGAGTTGACTCCCTCCGGTAGAGTTAGTAAAATCCGCCTATGAAAAGTGTTGTTTTCGGCGAAATCAATGCGTTGGTTGATGAATACAGGGATAGGTGTCTTTGGTTCTTAAAGGCCGAATTCTTTCCGAAGACTCCGGAAGAAGCTTTGCGCACATTGGCTCTCATAGAGCGTTATGGCGACCGCGCCGCGTATCAGCGAGCAGAAAGATTGAAAAAATGGCTGTCACAGGTTTCCAAAGTGCAATCCTAAGGGCTCTTGCTGTCCGGCGTAAAGAGCTGGGGGAGAGCTATGTGGCTGGAGGTGTGGCGCTTAACCAGCTTATCTCTTCGGCCCGCCTGTCACGCGATATAGACCTGTTTCACGATACGGAAGCGGCCTTAGCAGCTGCTTGGGCCGGAGACCGGGCATTGTTGCTTGCCGGCGGTTATGACGTGCAGGTCTTGCGCGAAGCACAGTGGTTTGTTGAAGCGAGAGTTGTCAGGAACAGCGAGCATACATTGATGCAGTGGGCCAGAGACAGTGCCTACCGCTTTTTTCCTCTCATGACCGACGAAATCCTCGGGCTGACGTTGCATCCATTTGATTTGGCCACCAATAAAGTGCTGGCTATGGCAGGCAGGTTGGAGCCACGCGACTGGATCGATGTTATCCAGTGCGATGAACATGTTCAGGGGTTGGGTTATCTGGTCTGGGCTGCCTGCGGCAAAGATCCGGGATTTAACCCATCTTCTTTACTCGCAAATGCTTCGCGCGCCCATTACAGCCAGGAAGAGATCGAGACCCTTGATTTCAATGAACCTTTGCCGGATGCCAGCGTCTTGGGCAAGCGGTGGCATGAGATACTGGAGTCAGCCCGGCAGCTTGTCACGTGTCTGCCTGCTGAGGAGATCGGCACGTGTGTTGTCAGTACGTCAGGTGAGTTGTTTCAGGGTGATCTGGATGCTCTGGTTAAGGAATTGAATAGGCAAACCATTCGATTCCATGCCGGACGTATTGGCGGTTCCTGGCCAATCGTCAAGTAGCCGGTTTCCGCAGAAAGACACGGGACATTTAGGCATGGAGGGCTATCCGGTGCATGGCCAAAAGCAAGTGAATAACCGGGTGCGAGAGTGCTAATGCGAACAAGGGGACTGCGAGAACCGGGTAGCGGTATTTCATCACTCTCACGGTAGCGCTTTTTAGGAAAGAGTGCATCTGAATTGCACCCATTTTATTATCGGCTCAAAATATCATTTGTTTTGAGCCGATATTAAATATATGATTGGCTCATGCTTTATAACTGGCAACAGAAAAGATGGCCCGCTTTCACCTATCCTCTTCCAAAACTAGAAGACGCGGTGAAGGCCTTTGATCTTCAATTGGAGCGTGTGAAGGCGGTGCTTTCGGCGTTTGATGTGAGGACCGAGGAGGGTAAGCGTCTGGAAGCCATGGTCGCTGAGGCGGTCAGTACATCCGC
>JBBRJN010000094.1:0-9179 GCA_038219365.1 Kiritimatiellia bacterium
GCCTGCGTTTCGCAAAAAACCAGCGCATGGTTGGCGATCACCACATGTGCGACCGCAGCCCGCGCCCGCGCCTTCTGGAGAAAGCAGCGCCGGTAGTAACGGCACGCGCGGCCGGGGCACTCCTCTCCGGTGGACGACAACTTGGAGAGAAACAGGGCGTCCGCGTGTCCCGCCCCTGCAAAAGAGTCAAGATCGCCCTCGGGCGTCTGCACCGACCACGCCACCGCTTCAGCGAAGAGCCGTAACTCAGGCCGTTCCAATTCGAACTGGCTGTGCTCCAGCAAAATCGCCAGCCTCCGCAGACAAAAATAGTTGGAACGGCCCTTGAGTAAAGCCACGCGCAACAGACCCGGCTCGCCACCGCCAAATTCAGCGCGGATCGCCTCGCGCACCAGCGGCAGATCTTTTTCGACCAGCTGCGACTGCAAGTTGCGCGTATTGGTACTCACAATCACCGGCACGTCGTTGAGCCGCGCCCAGGCCGCCGCCGGAATCAGATAGGCCAAGCTCTTCCCCACGCCCGTGCCGGCTTCGACCACCAAATGCCGGCCCTCGTTGAAGGCCCGCGTGACCGCCCGCATCATCTCGACCTGTCCCGGACGAGACTCGTACCCCGGCATCAGACGCGCAAAGGTGCCACCGGGCAACAAATGGGCGGCGATACGCTCGACGTTCAGAGGCGAGCAGTCGGCATGTGCCGGCAGCTCACGTTTCTCACCGCGAATAACCTCGGCCTTAAAGGATTCGGTCCATATGCCGCAGCTCTTGCCGGAGGTCCGGACACGCGCGGCGAAATGGCCGAGCAGCCGGGCCAGCGCCTGTTCATCGATCTCCCGCAACAACAGTTCAACGGTTTCGAGCGCCCACAGAGGAAACGCATCCAATCGCGCCGCCATCTTCAGCCAAACCTGCCAGAGCGCTTCGGCGGAGGGCTCAGCGCCTTCAAAGAGCTGTTCCACACGCTCGATCGGCACCTGGGAGAGTGCGAACGCGCGGACGGCCATCACATCGGCCACACAGGCCCGCCCCGTCGCGAAAAAGTCTTCGAATGCCAACGGATCATTCGTCAGATACAAGATCTCGGACGCGTCATCAGCCCCCGCGACAGGCGGCGGGTACACGGAGAAAGTGGCTGGTTCGCCCGCGCGACGCGTAACCCAAACTGTGCGGAAACTGAGCATAACGTCACGGGCCGCGCTCTATTTACCCATCTCGAACAACTTGAGGCACCGCCGGAAATCGGCCGGCAACGGGCTGTGCGCTTTAAGCGTTTGACCCGCCATCATCGGATGAGGCAGCTCCAAGCCCGAGGCATGCAACATCTGGCGCGGGACCGTGAGAAGGCGCGGGTCCCGCGCGGTTTTGAAGCCGTACTCGCGGTCGCCCAGCACCGGGTGGCGAATGGCAGCCAAATGGCGCCGGATCTGATGCGTGCGGCCGGTCTCGATCTTGACTTGCAGAAAGCTCGCGTCCTTCGAAAAAGCCTCGCGATGCACATGGCTGACCGCACGTTCCCCATCCAACTCCTGATCCACCGTCGAGGCCGAGCGGTCAAACTTGCCGGACACGATCGCCTGATAAATTTTAGAAATCCGGCGCGTCTTAAAGAGCGCCACCGCAGCGTCAAACGCAGCCGCACTCTTGGCCAAGAGCAGGCACCCGGTGGTGTCGCGGTCAAGCCGATGCACCGAACGCAGCGCCGGCTGATGCGTCTGTTCGCGCAGAACCTCCTCTGCGCTGCCCTCGCCCACCGAAAGCATGCTTGACGGCTTGTCGGCCACGATGTAGAAGTCGTCCTCCACCAGCACGCGAACCTTGGCCTTGGGAACAGCCTCGCCTTTCGCCTTATTCGCGGCAGCCGGAACCTCGACGGTGTCGCCTTGCCGCAGGATGTGGTGAGCCATCCATACGGCCCGTCGATTCACCCACACGACCTTGTCATCCAAAAGGTTTTTAGCGGCACGCTTGGAAAGCGAAAGCTTGAGGGATAAGAACACTTGAATCGATTGGCCCGACTCCACCTTCGACACCACAAACGACATTACCGCTGAACTCTTCTCTTTCATCAACACTCACTTTTTTGACACATTGAAAACGATTCAGGAAGCCACACCCGCTGGCATGTTTTTACCTCTACCCCTGAAACTCCAAACGCATGAAAAACAGCCTAGCTACTTCACAGGTGCAGGATGGATCCTACAACACCCACAATCCGGTCTTTACCGTGCCGATCCGGTGCCATCAGCACCTCCACCTCAACAACCTCCTCTGCTTCAGTATCCGCACCGATACGGTACTCCAACCGCTCGCCTGTCAACGCGCGGTCAAAGAAACTCGGCAGAGGATCGTCCGGCATCAACTCTTCAAATAGCCGCCCCACGACCTCTTCTTCGGAGGCCAACTCGAACATCGTCAAAAACGCGCGGTTCACGGCCCTGAACGCGCGGTCGGCCGCACATACGAAACAGGCGCTTTGAGCATTGTCGAACGCATTCGCCTTGCTCCGTAAAACCTGCAACTGTTTGCGCCTGCGCTCCGTATTGCGAACCGTAAAAACCAAGTCGCCGCTGTTGATCAGATCGACCACGCTGATGGTGACCTCGGCCGCAAACGTGCTGCCATCTTGTCGTTCGCACTTGGCGTCCAGCATGATGTGCCGCGAATCATCAAGCCCTTTACGGATCCGCTCGATCATCTGCTGCGTAACGCCCGGTATCAGTTTGCCCACCGGCTTGTCCCAAACCTCGTCCTGCTTGTATAAAAAATACTCTGTGGCACGCGGGTTGAGTTCAATCAGATGACCATTGGGGTCAGTCACCAGCATGGCGTCATAAAGACCGCCCATCAACTGGCGATACAAGGATTTGTGATCTTGTCGGGCGGTGATGGATGTCATTGGGATCAACCCCCACATGAAATACCGCGGACGCAAACAGTGCTAAATTCATCCGCAGTCATGCCGCTAATATGACAGATTTTGAGCGTTTCTGCAATTCCTGTTTCATAGCAAATCATTTCTGGTCCTCCACTCTCGTACTTGACTTTCCCGATAATTCCGCTAAGCTTTTTTCCTATGAAGGTTTTATGGATTGATTTGGTGTCTGAGCTAGGCGGTGCGCAGTACAGTATGTCAGAAGTGTGCGCCACGTTCGAATCCGAGGAGGCGGAGGTCGTTGCGGCTGTTCCTTATGGGCCTCTTTTCAACCGCTTGACCGAAGCGGGCCTGCTGGTTTACCCCGTCTCTCCGGTGCGTGCCACGAAACGCGGCTGGGGATTTTTCACCACCGCCGCAAAACTGCTTAAGGCGCCGAGCACGGTATCGCAGATCATACGCGCGGTTAAACCCGACATCATCCATGCAAACAGCCTGCCTGCTTTTTTGGCGGCTAGCCATGCCGACACAACCATTCCCGTCATCTGGCACGTGCGCGACTTACAACTTCCACCGCTGATCGCCCGACAAGCATCTAAAAGAGCAGCGCGTATCATTGCCGCATCCAATGCCATCGATGAATTCCTCGTCGAGACCCTCTCTCCCCCTACCCTGGGCCGCATCCGCATCATCCGAAACGGGATCGGCCCTGCCTGCTTCGCCTCACCCGACAAAGCATCCGCACGCGCACGTTTCGGGCTCCCTCCGGACGTGCCGGTTGTTGGCATGATCGCACATCTCATCCCCTGGAAGCGCCACGACGCCTTTATTCAGGCCGCAGCCGCCATCCACCAACAACGGCCTGACGCGCATTTTGTGCTCGTCGGCCGCGACCTCTTCCGCGAAAATGCACGGTGGGTCAAACAGCTGGAGCGCCTGGTCACCCAGGCTGGGATCGAGGCCTGTTTACACTGGGTCAAAGACCTTGATGCTCCCCAAGACATCCTGCCTGCCTTTGACCTGCTCCTGCACCCGGCCCTGCATGAGCCGTTCGGCCGCGTCATTTGTGAGGCCATGGCTTCCAGGGTGCCCGTCGTAGCAGCCGAGTCCGGCGGCCCCGCCGAAATTATCGAGCAACGCGTCTCCGGCATTCTCGTACGCGATGGCGATCCGCAACGCATGGCCGAAGAAGCACTGGCCCTGCTTGCCGACCCGGCACGCGCGGCTCACCTCGCGGAAGCCGGACGCGTCAGGGTGCTGGGTCAGTTCACCACACGCCGTGTCTGCGAACAGCTCGCTAAAGAGTATCAAGTCATCCTCGCCTCGACACATGTCCACACCCACGACAATGAGTAGCAGCCCCTTGCCCCGCCGTCCCTTTCCCGCTACACTATGCGCGTTATGACTGATCTTGTCTTAGCTCATGTACGCCTGCTCGATCCGGCCTCCGGCCGCGACGAAATGACCGACCTCATTATCCGGGACGGCCAGATACAGCCCGGCGGCTCTTCCGTCGCCGGCCTCCGCCTCTTTGACGCGACAGGCCTGATTGCCGCGCCCGGCTTCTGGGACGTTCATGTCCATTTCCGAGACCCCGGCAACTCCTTCGCCGAGACCCGGCGCACTGGCGCAGAAGCCGCCGCCGCCGGCGGCTTCACTCACGTGGTTACCATGCCCAACACCTTTCCCGCCGGCGACACGACCGAATGGCTGCACGCGCAGACCGACGACGCCCTTCCTGTAAAAATCCTGCCCTCAGCCTGCATCACACGCGGCCGCCAAGGCAAAGAAGTCGCCGAGCTCGAAGTCCTGGCCCGCAACGGCGCATCCGCCTTCACCGATGATGGCGCGATGGTCGCGGACGACAGCGTGATGCGCACAGCCATGCGCCGTGCCAAGGCGCTGAATAAAGCCGTCATGGATCACGCGGTCGTGCAGGAACTCGCCAAGAACGGCGTGATCCGCGACTGCCCCATCGCCCGACGCTTCAGCCTCCCGATCTTTCCACCCGAGGCCGAAACCGCTGCTGTCGAACGGGACATCCACCTCTGCCGCGAGACCGGCTGCGCGACACACATCCAGCACATCTCCTGCGCAGGCTCCGTAACCGCCATCCGCGCCGCACGTGCCGAAGGACTGCCGGTCACCGGCGAGGCCTCGCCCCATCACCTCGCGCTCTCCGCCGAAGATATCCCGCTCGATGACGGCAACTACCGCATGAACCCGCCCCTCGGCACCCGCGCTGACGTGCGCGTCATCCGCGACGGCGTGCTGGATGGCACGCTGACGCTCTTCGCGACCGACCACGCGCCCCACGCCTCTGAAACGAAATCAAAAGGGTTCCTGAAAGCGCCGTTCGGCGTCATCGGTCTCGAAACCGCCATCGGCGTCACGTGGCAAGTCATGATCGACGAGGAACACATGCCCCTACTCGACTGGGTGTCGCGCTGGACCGTGGGCCCCGCCAGCCTGCTGGGCTGCCCCGCGCCCTCCCTTGCGCCGGGAACGTACGCCGACCTCGTGCTGATCGACCCGCTCACGCCTTGGCGCGTCGAGCCGGACACCTTCAAATCCCTCTCGCGCAACACCCCTTTCGCCGGCTGGACGCTCCACGCCCGGCCCGTGCTCACGATCTGTGAAGGCCGCACGACACACGCGGACTCGCGCTTCGCACTGACGCCGTGAGGCTTCTTCCAGCAGACAGGACACCCACCCATGAACGCCACCCTTTTCAATACTGCCGCAGCCGCCCTGCCTGATTTATGTTTCTACAAGCCGCCTGACTGCGGGCTGATCCTCGGTTCAGGCTGGAGCCAGACGCTCCAGTCCGCCGAGTCCCTGTTGCGCCTGCCCTATGCCGAGATCCCTGGGCTCGGCGCGAGTACCGTCATCGGCCACATGGGAGAGCTGTTGCTGTTCGAGCGCAACGGCCTCCGCATCGCCGCTTTTCTCGGCCGCCGCCACTGGTATGAAGGCGCCGGCTGGGGCCCCGTGGTTTTGCCGGTCGAACTCTTGCGCCGCATGGGAGCCAAGACGTTGTTGATCACCAATGCCGCGGGCGGCATCAACCCCAGCCTCAAGCCCGGCGACCTCATGGTCATCCGCGACCACATCAACACAACCGGGCTTAACCCGCTCGTCGGCCCGGTCGTACAGGAATGGGGGCCACGCTTCCCCGACCAGTCGCAGCTCTACGACGCCGGGCTCATCGACCTCCTGCGCAAGTCCGCCCACGACACCGACGCTTCCTTCAACGAAGGCGTGTATGCCTTCACCTCCGGCCCCTGTTACGAGACACCCGCCGAGATCCGCGCCTATGCCAGCATGGGGGCCGACGCCGTGGGCATGTCCACCGTCCCCGAAGCGATTGTCGCCAACGCGGCCGGCATCCGCGTCGCGGGGCTGAGCTGCATCACCAACATGGCGGCCGGAATCAGCGGTCCCCACCTCTCGCATGAGGAGGTCCTCGCCCAAACCAACAAAGCCGCGCCGGCCATGTCGGCGTTGCTCGACGCCTTTCTCACCCGCCTCGCCACCACACGGACGTAAGGGCGAATAATCTTTCGCCCCTACTGGATACCCCCCTCTATGAATGTGACACTTCCCACGCCCGCTTTTGTTGTCGACGCCGCCGCGCTCGAACGCAATCTGGATATCCTCGCCCAGGTTAAGCAGCGCACCGGCTGCCGCATCCTGCTCGCGCTGAAAGCCTTCTCCATGTTCAGCGTCTTTCCGCGGATGCGCCGCGTGCTAGACGGCTGCTGCGCCAGTTCAGTGCATGAGGCGCGCCTCGGCCGCGAAACCTTTGGCGGAGAGGTCCACGCCTTCGCAGCCGCCTTCTCCGAGGCTGACATGCGCGAGCTTGCCGGGCTTGCCGATCACGTCACCCTCAACTCTTTCACCCAGTGGCATCAGTTCCAGAGCCTCTTGGGCGAGACCGGCGCAAACATCACCTGCGGCCTGCGCATCAATCCCCAACACTCTGAAGGCCATACCGAACTCTACGACCCTTGCGCTCCGAAGTCGCGTCTAGGCGTGCGCCGCGACGCTTTCGCGGGCGAACGGCTGACCGGCCTCACCGGCCTGCACAGCCACACTCTCTGCGAACAGGATGCCGCGCCTTTCGCACGCACCGTGGTCGCCATCGAAGAGCGCTTCGGCGACCTGCTGCCGCGTCTCTCTTGGATGAACTTCGGCGGCGGCCACCACATCACTCGGCCCGGCTATGACATCGACCTTCTGTGCGACACGCTGAACGGCTTCCGCCAACGCCACCCCAACATCGCGACGCTCTACCTCGAGCCCGGTGAGGCCTGCGCCCTCAACGCCGGCGCGCTCGTCGCCACCGTCCTGGATGTTGTCCATAACGACATGCCGATCGCGATCCTCGACGCCTCCTGCACCTGCCACATGCCCGATGTGCTGGAGATGCCCTACCGCCCGCGCGTCTTCCGCGACGCGGCCTGGCAGGGCGAAGCCGCTCCAGGCCCAAAGGCCGACATTGGCGGCGAACCGGGCGAGAAGCCACATACCGTACGGCTTGCAGGGGCAAGCTGTCTAGCCGGGGACACCCTCGGCGACTGGTCCTTCGACACGCCGCTCAAACCCGGCGACCGCGTGGTTTTTGAGGACATGGCGCACTACACCATGGTCAAGACCAACACCTTCAACGGCATCCGCCTGCCGCACATCGCCCTGCGCGAAACGGATGGCACCATACGTGTAATCCGCTCCTTCGGCTATGCCGATTTCAAATCTCGCCTGTCGTGACAAGACAAAACTCTCGCAGCCGATGCTAGCACAAACGCTCAACGTCCAACGACGAGATTACTGTTCGCGTTCGTCTTTCAGCCATGTGAGAAGCTTCGAGTTATTCGCGGGGCCTTCCAGCACCCACCAGCGCCGGGAAGATCCACGCAGAAACCGCCGCGCATTCCAATCCGAACGGCAGATACCCAGCGAACCCCACCACCGGCATTTCGAAGATCGGAAACACATGTACGTACGGCACCGCGTAAACCCACTTGGCGTAGCTGTGGAAATTCCACATTTCCCAGAACCCGCCACAGATCAGCGCCGCCAAGGCAAACCGCACCGCCAGCCGCCAGTCACCCTCACGTAATCCGTCCAATACTGTTGGCTCACCCCTCAGCACCTGTACCACGATAAAAACCGCCAGTGGCGAGATCCAGAGCAACGGGAAGGTGAGGTCCGGACAGAACACGATACCCGTCAGCCCGATCGCCGCCGTAAGCGCCAGTGCCGCCACGTTTGCCGGTCTGCGCACGTTGAACCGCGCAAAGCCGCAGAGCCGACGATCTGCAAATGGACGAAACGTCCCCAGCCACTCGGCCGTGGCCGTCACCGCCGGCAGCACCGTCGCAAAACTGCACGTCGCGTAAAAGGCATACTCCCACGCGTGCATGCCCTCGACACCTTGGTAATACCAATTCCAGACGTAGCGGTTCAGGTATTCGAAAAACCACCAGAACGCCGCGCTCACCGGAAAGAGCAGCGCATATGGCCCGGAACAAGAAGTCATGAGGCAGCTCCCGCTGCGCCTTACGGTCAGCGCATTCACCACGAGAATATAGGCCACCCACAACGGCAGGAAGGTATGCGCCTGCAGTGGGGCGAACCATGCGAAGCGGTTCCATGCCAGCACCCACGCGACCATGCCCAGCAGCAGTCCACACCAGCCGAACCATGGGAACTGAGCCGCACGGCGTATCGGGCCGACAAAAGGTATCCCGCCCCCTCTGGGCGCGACATCGTCGGTCCCAGCGGTTCCTCCGCTCTTTTTTTTGCCGCCCGTCACAAGACGCCACACGAAAGGCGCAAGCATCGCCACATCAACCGCCGCCAAGCCGACGAACACAGTCCACGTGAAAGGCCGCCGCATGTTCCAAAGCTTCGACGGATCAAGGCCCCAATCCTCCGTACGCGGCGGGAACGCGAGCAATCCGTCCAGCAGGTCACGCCTTCCGCCCAGCCATGCGCACGCCAGCGGCACACCCAGCAGCACAAACGCCAGCACAAGATAATGAATGACTTTTTTTCGCGTCCGGTACGCCTTTATTTTCATCTGTCGAGGTTTTCCTACTTTTTCTTTCGGCCAAACAGCCTGTCATGTCGTCATCGGCAGGCTCACCGCATCCACCCGCAACGCGCGGGCCGTCCGCAGTTCCCCCCAGTCGCCGAACCGCATTTTCCGCGCTCCGTCCTTGCGTTTCGGCCCGAAAAGCCCCCTGTTTTCGATGAAAACCCTCTCTACAAACGCCTTGCCGCCGATCACCATGCCGTCCGT
>JBBRJN010000095.1:0-9108 GCA_038219365.1 Kiritimatiellia bacterium
GGGGGAGTGGCCGGGTCCTGCCGAGGTTGATCTCGCCTGCTTCAAGCCGGCTGGAATTGCACGGTTTTATGTGCTTGGCGGGTGCGCGGATATGCCGCGTGCGGCAGCGGAGCGGCTGTTGCGTCCGCTGGCGCTGATGGCGGTTGGAGCGCGGATCGGCGCGGCTGCGGCCGCGGAGGCGAAAGGGTTGCACGCGCCGAAAGGCGTCAGTTGCGCAGCCCGCAGCGAGGCTGCGGAAATGCGGGGTGAGGTCAAGGAGTTTCTTTCTGGCGTGCGTCCCTTCCAGACCGCGACATTGACGGTGCCCTCGGCGAAAGGCGCGTTGCCTGTGCTCGGCGAGTACGACGTGGTCGTGGTGGGCGGCGGAACCTGCGGCGCACCTGCAGGCATTGCGTCCGGACGGCAGGGGGCCAGAACATTGGTCATCGAACAGCTGCACGGCATGGGCGGTATCGGCACGCTCGGCATGATCGGGTGCTACTGCTTCGGCAATGTCTGCGGGTTCACGTCGGAGTACGACCAAGGGGTGAAGGAGTTGGGTGCAGATGTCAATGTCAACGGCAAGCGTGAGTGGTGGCGCAGGGCGAACCGCAAGGCCGGTACGGAGCTCTGGTTCGGAGCGATCGGGTGCGGGACGCTGGTGGACGGCAATCGCGTCACGGGCGTGATCGTAGCGACGCCTGACGGACGCGGCGTCGTCTTGGCGAAAAACGTGGTCGATGCGACCGGCAACTCGGATGTTGCGGCGGCGGCGGGGGCGGCGTGCATGTTTTTGGGTTCTGAGGAAATCGCGGTACAGGGCGTGGGACTCTCGCCGAGGCAGCTTGGTGCGAGCTACATCAACTCCGATTTCGGTTACGCCAACGACTGCGACGCGGGCGATCTATGGCTTTTTGGCGTGCGCGGACGGGCCCGCGCGGATAACGTCTGGGACGTTTCGCAACTCGTTCAGAGCCGTGAGCGGCAACGCATTGTCGGTGACGCGTTTCTCACGCCGCTCGATATCGTCAACAAGCGAACCTTCCCGGACACGGTTGTGCAGGCGCGCAGCAACTTCGACAGTCACGGCTACACGATCGCCGACATCTGCTACGTGTGCGGGCCCAATACGCCACGGATTAATATGGCCAACATTCCTTACCGTTCGATGCTGCCCAAAGGTTTGGAGAACATCATCGTCTCCGGACTCGGCATCAGCGCCCACCGCGATGCCATGCCCATTATCCGCATGCAGCCCGATGTGCAGAACATGGGCTATGTCGCGGGTGTGGCAGCGGCGACGGCGTCGCGCGATGGGACGTCCGTCAGGGCCATCAACGTCAAAGCGCTTCAACAGCATCTGGTGGACAAGGGCGTGATCCAGAAAGCGGTGCTGGAGTGGCAGGACTCGTGGCCGATCAATCCTGAGAAGCTGGCTCTGGCCATCAAGAACGTGGGCAACGCCTCCACAGACGTCAGCCTTGTTCTGGACCACGCCGCTGAGGCGCTGCCCCTGTTGCGTCAGGCCTATGCCGCGGCGCAGACGCCGGAGGCGCGACTCTGCTACGCGAATGTGCTAGGCATTCTCGGCGATGCCGCCGGCGTCGACACGTTGGTGGACGCGGTGAAAAATACGCAGGAAGAGCCGCAACTCAGTCTGCATTGGTCTGAACGTCTCGGGCGGCGGATGAGCGATCTCGACACGTACATGGTCGCGCTGGGCCGCACGCGCGACAAGCGGGCGCTGGAGCCGATTCTTGCCAAAGTCAAGACGATGGACGCGTCTTCGCCGTTCTACAGCTTCCGCGCCGTTACACTGGCACTGGAAGCGCTCGGCGATCCTGCCGCCGCCAAACCGCTCGCCGACTTGCTACAGAAACCCGGCATGGGCGGATACGCCATGACCTCCGTGAGCGCTATTTCGGCAAACGGCTACGGCAACAACACCGAGCGTAACCTGGCCTTGAGGGAACTCGCACTGGCCCGTGCGCTCTTCCGGTGCGGCGACTGCGACGGTGTGGCAGAGAGGGTGCTGAAGCAGTACGCGTTGGACCTGCGCGGCGTCTACGCGCTGCATGCGACGGCGGTGCTCAAGGGCGGGAAGAAGTGAGACGTATGCAGGCGAACGGATTCGGATTCATCTGGATCATCGGATGCGTAGGGATCTTCGGGACGTTTGACGTACGGGCTGAGAGCGTGCCTGCGCCGCTTCACCCTTCGCTTGATGGACAGGTGCTGTGTGGCTACCAGGGCTGGTTCCGTACGCCCGGCGACCCGGCAAACGCGGGATGGCGACACTATCTGCGTCAGCGCGACGGGGTGTGGCTGCCGCAAACCGACTACCTGCCGGACGTCTCCGAAGCCGCGCCTGACGAGCGTTGCCGCATGCCGCTGGTTTGCGCGGACGGTGCCGTTGCCGTGGCGGTTTCTTCCGACAACCGCAATCTCGTCAACCGGCATTTCGGTTGGATGCGGCAGTACGGGATTGACGGCGTGTTCGTTCAGCGTTTCCCGACCGACCTTTATAAACGCGAGATCACGCCTTCGCCGTTTCGTGATTCGGCAGACCGCGTGTTGGGTTACTGCCGCGACGCGGCGGTGACGAACGGGCGTTCCTATGCGCTGATGTACGACCTCTCCGGACTGGGTAGTAACGCGGACGACGTGGTGTTGGCCGACTGGCGGCATCTGGTCGGAACGGGTGTCGTCCGCGGGCCGTCCGACAGCGCATGGCAGCACCACAAGGGCCGACCGGTCATCGCGCTCTGGGGTGTGGGCTTCAACGATAGCCGCCGGTATGGGCTTGACGCGTGCGAGCGGTTGGTCGATGCGTTAAAAGCTGAAGGCTATGCGGTGCTTTTGGGGCTGCCGTTCTACTGGCGCACGCTCAAAAACGATACGATTTCCGACGCGCACCTGCATGCGATCGTGCGCAAGGCCGACATCGTCCACTCGTGGAGCGTCGGACGCTTCGGTGATGACAAGGGAGTTAGCCGTGCCGAGGCTGTTTGGCGCGAGGATGCGGCGTGGTGCCGCGACAACAAGCTGACCTTCATGCCTGTGGTTTTTCCTGGGTTCAGCTGGCGTAACCTCAAGGGCACCGAAAATGGAATACCGCGCCGTGACGGTGCCTTTCTCTGGTCGCAGTTCGCTGCGGCGCAACGTGCCGGCGCAGGCTGCGCTTACGTTGCGATGTTCGACGAGGTGGACGAGGGCACGCAACTATTCAAGGTCAACAACGCGCCTCCGAAAGGCGCGGGATTTGTGTACCAGAGCTACGGCACGCTGCCGCCCGACCACTACCTGTGGCTGACCGGCGAGGCGACGCGCCTGTTCCGGACGCCGCAGCCGTTTCCAGACACTCCGCCTTCGCGCCGCTGAGAGGGGCGAGCAGCAGCAATTCTAATTATGACCAAGAAGCGCCTCACGGCGCCACTACGAACAGGAGAAAGCCCGGTCTTTCCGTTTGTAGCCCGTGAGTGCCTTCCCACAGCGCGCGTCCCGCCATAATTAGAATTGCTGAGCGAACAGCCGCTTCACAGTGGCAAAGCAAAAAAATGCGTGGCAGAAATTTTGCAGTTGAAAAGCGCCCCGGTTTTGATATTCTCATTGGCCTTATGTCCGACGACCAAGGCGGGCGTTTAAGAGGAGATGAAGCGTAAATGAGTCAGCATACCAGCTTGAAGGGTTCGGGCAAAATTACGGCAAAGCGCAACGTGTTGAAGCGTTTCGAACGCGTCAACGTGCTGAAGAAGCGCGGCCAGTGGAAAGACGGCGACCGCGGGACGGGTCTGCGCAAGACGAAGCCAGACGTGTAGAAACCGTGTCGGGCCGTTGCCTGATTGTTCCTTTCACCGCATGCGTATCTCTCCTGTACGGGGACATACGCATGCGGTTTTTCTGTTTTCGCAATGGGTTTTAACACATACGGACTGTTGGCCTTAACCTATTCGCTGGTCGCCGCTGCTGCGGTCTCAGCGGGTGAGGCTGAGCCTTGCCGTGTGCGGGTGATTGAAGGCCGTGCAGCGGTTTTTGCGACCACCAACGCGGTCCGTGAGGCGGTGGTCTGGTTACCGGCCGGTGCCGAGTGTGCCGTGCGCGGTGAGTTGACAGAAGACCCATGGGTTTGCGTTGAGCCTCCCGAAAATGTCAGTGTGTGGATCTACCGGGAACTGGTGCGAGACGGTTTGGTACGCGCCAACAAAAGCCGCCTGCGTTCGGGCGCGGGCTTGAACTTCCGGCCGGTCGGCAGCCTGAACAAAGGAGATCGTGTCGAGGTTCGGGGCGCGTATGGCGACTGGTTCAGAATCAGGCCTCCGCGGGAGGTGAATTTCTGGATCCTGCGCGATCAGGTGGAGCCGCTTGCTGCGATGTCGCCGGAAAGTGTTGAGACCAATCTGGAGGTGACGGTCGCAGTCGGCATCGTGACGAATGAACCGGTAGCCGTTACGACTAATGCGGTCAGCGCGATTGCGCCCGCGCCCGTTGTTATCGTGAAGCCCCTGCGCGTGCCGCCGGAGTTGCGCGGGTTTGTCTTGGATAATATGACCGATCAGGGCTCGAACGTTGTCCTGAGCGGCCTTCTCGACTGGGGCACGGTGGGCGCGGTCTCGGCACCGTTTTGTCTCGTCGTACAGCAGGCGAACGGCGACTCCACGCCGGTCTGCCATGTGATGGCCTCGGCGCTCACGTACAGTCCGTTCATCGGGTCTAGGGTTGTCGTGGAAGGCACAAGCTGGCGCGTAAAGGGCTCCGAGTTGCCGGTTATCATCCCGACGCGTGTGCGTGTCCAGAACTGAGCCGCTTATCGTTGCAGCAGGCGTTTGAACCTTTGCAGGATGCTGTCGCGTTGCAGCGAAGCGCTCAGCCCCGTCGTGGGCATGGCCCTGAGCTTTTCGTACATCGCCGCGTTTTGCGCTGCGCGTTGCGCCGCCAACTCCGCGAGCTTGGCGGGGATGTCGGGGCGCAGGCCGAGCAATTGGATGAAGGCGTTTTTCGGGATCTCCAGCAGTTCCACCTCGTCTGCCGCCTGTAGGGATGCCGTGCGCGGCAGTCCGGTCATCAGGCTCATCTCTCCCAGCAGAGCCCCGGCTTGCAGCGCGAAGGTGTGGGGTGCCACATCGGAGTGGAATTCAACGCGTCCATTGACTGTGCCGCAGACCAGCACATAGGCCGTTTCGCCTGTTTCGCCTTGCGTGAAAAGCGTTTCGCCTCGCGTGTACTGCACACGGCGCATGGCGCGGGCGACCGGTCGCAGCTCTTCGTCGGAAACCAGCGGCGTCCCGTCCGCGTCGATGAGCAGCTTGCGGCAGAAGTCGCTCTGACGCAAATCGGCGATATGTTGGTCGATGTGTTTGTCCTCGGGGGGCAACCTGCGCTGCGTATAAACGACCTCCATGAAATCGTTCAGCAATTTATCGCTCATCGGGAAGGGGATCTCAATGCCGTGGCGCTTGAACTGGTACCAGATGCGGCTTTGAACATCGCTGACGAGTCGTGCACGGTCGAAATAACGGGTGGTCCAGAAGCGCAGGTCATAGCTGATGCCGAAGTCCTTGTATTCAGTCAGTACCGCATTGGGCTTTGGATCGCGCACCACCTCCGGGACACTTAGCGCGGCAGCCTCAAGGGCTGCGATCACTTCGGCAGGCGCGTCCGAGTAACTGGCACCCACGTTGACGCGGATGCGGCGCAGGGGCGTCGGATGGGTCATGTTGTGGATCACCGACTCGGCGACTTTGCTGTTGGGAACGACCAGCATGTGCCCGCCGACTGTGCGTACGCGCGTCTCTCGCCAGTTGGTTTCCAGCACTTCACCCTCGACGTCGCCGATGGCCACCCAGTCGCCGGGAACGGTGGAGCGGACGATGTGCATGGACATGCCTGCCAGCAGGTTGCCCAACACGCCTTGCAGCGCAAAACCAACGACGGCCGTCAGCAGCGCAGTTGAGGCCAGAGCGGTTGAAATGTCCCTGTCGAGCACGGTTTTGGCCACCAGTAACAGGGCTCCGACAAGCAGCAGAAACCGCAGGATGTTGCGGATCAGTGTGGGGAGTGGGAACGGTCGGTCTTTCAGAGCGTAGAAGAGACGCAAGGTAAACTCAAGGCTGTCAATGAATAGGACAAGCCCCCAGAAGGCGAGCCAGGCTTTCAGGTAAGGTGCATGCTGAAAAAGCCATCCCTCGTGCACGAGTCTGTTAACGACGAGCGAGGGCAGCGTCAGCAGCAGGACAAGGGCACCCGGCGCCAGCAAGCTTAACAGCGAGGCCAGCTTCACGGGTTCGCGTAACGGGTCCCCTACACGGCGTCGCAGGCCCGCGCGGGCACCGTAAGCCAGGCCAATGATCAGCAGTCCAAAACAAGCGGCGACACTCCACTCGGTATAATGAGTCATCTGTTCGTTCCTTGTTCGATTTTCATTCCTTCGATGGCCAGACAGGCATGAGCACAGAGCGCCTTCAACGCTTGGGAGCGATGGTCCAAGAACGCATCGTTGTGGTCAGGTGAGTGGTGCGTGATCACGAGCCGTCCAACAGCTGCGGAGGCTGCAACCTGCACGGCGTCCTGCCAAGCGCTGTGGCCCCAGCCGGTGAAGCGCTCTGTCTCTGTATCGTCATACTGCCCGTCCATAATCAACACATTTGCCGGATGAGGGTCACGGCAGAGGCTGAGCAGCGCGTCACGCTCAGCCGCATCAGACGCCCGCCATTCGAGATCCGTTGCAAAAACCACGGATGCGCCCGAGCGGCTTTCGTCAATCCGGTAGGCGTGGCAGCCGTTGCGGTGGTGTACCGCACACCAGCGCACGGTGAGAGAACCATGGCACAAGGGTACCGAGCCCGGCGTGTCTTGTAAGGTGAGGAAGCGATGCTGCGCACGGAACGCGGCTGGCCAGAACGGCTTATCCATCAGCCGCGTCACCGCGTCCTGGACCGAGACGCCTTCACGTGAAGGTGCCGCAAGCGTGACGTGCCAGTCGGGGTTATAAAGCGGTGCGAAGGCCGGCAGGCCGATCAGGTGGTCGAGGTGATAGTGGGTGAAAAGCATCAGGACCGGGCTTTCCGGCGTGGCCTGAGCGAGACGCGGCGACAACCTCCGCAAACCGGTGCCGGCATCGATGACGATGCGCGTGCCCAGGCCGTCTTCGACCAGCAGGCTGGTCGTGGCGCCGCCGTACCGCATCGAATCGGGATGCGATACGGGTGCCGTTCCACGTGCACCTCCGATGACGATACGCATCATGTTCGACTCCTCATTTTTCACTCAGTTCCCAAATGCCGGTCCACAGTGCGGGAGGGCAGGTTTCCCAAGACCGGCATTTCTTGGCATAGGCGCATGCCGCAGCGTCTTCGGGACAGCGCTCGAACAGGGTCCGAGCCTCGGCCAACCGGCCTTCGGCAAAGAGACTCCGGGCGTTTTCGAAGGTCTCCCAAGACGCGGGCTTTGCCTCGCCCGGCAAACCGGCAGGCTCGTAAACCCGCACGGGCGCCTGTCGCCCGACGACGCGCAAGAGGGCCAACTCGCGGACGGGCCAGTTCGCGCCTGCCTGCCGCCATGTACTTTCAGAGACCATCAGGTAGGTTCCGAACGCTTTGTTCGCACCCTCCAAGCGCGACGCGAGGTTGGCCGCGTCGCCGAGGATCGTGTAGTTGAAACGCTCTCGCGATCCCATGTTTCCGACCACGGCCTCTCCCGTGTTCACGCCGATGCGCGCCCGCAGCACGACGCCTGTGCGGCGCTCGTATTCCGCACGCCGCTCCGCGAGCCGGCGCTGGCAGCGCAACGCGGCGCGGCAGGCTCGTGCGGCATGGTCGGGCTGCGCCAGTGGCGCGTTCCAGAAGGCGACGATCGCATCGCCGATGTATTTGTCGAGGTAGCCGCCCTCCTCCTGGATGATCGCGCTCATGTCGCTCAGATAGTCGTTCAGTAACCCCGTCAGAACGGCGGGGTCGAGTTTTTCCGAGAACGAGGAAAAGCTTTCGATATCCGAGAAAAAGACGGTCAGTTCGCGTTTTTCGCCGCCGAGCTTCAGCCGGCTGGGATCGGCCAGGATCTGGTCGATCACCTCCTCGCCGAGGTAGTGGCGGAAGGCGCTTTTGATGAAGGCCTTCTGACGGCCTTCCGTGGCGTAGTTCAGAATGACGGCACTGATCAGGGCCAGCACGACCGCCAGAAGCCCGAGGACCATCGGCCACCAGGTGCCGAACGCATAGGCGAGGTAGCTGACGCCGATAGGCACCGGCAGGCAGAGGGCGAAAGCGAGGACGCTGTAGACGGCCCGCCGCGCGCTCAGAACCAACCCTGCGGCCAGACAGGACATGAGAAGGGTGATGAGTATCGTCCCAAGCTTGGACGCATCGCGCAGCAGGGTGTGGGTCAACAGATTATCCAACACGGTTGCGTGGACCTCCACGCCCGGGGCGACGCGGCTGATGGGGGTAGGACGCAGATCCATCAGCCCCGGTGCGCTGAAGCCCACCAGAACGTAGGCGTTGCTGAACACCGAGGGGGACAGCGCCGCCTTCTCCCCGGCCTTGAACCGCAGTTCCGACTGGATCACCGCCGCAGCGCTAAAACTCGTGTGCATGCCGTTCGTGCCGGCGAAGGCGAGGATGAGTCGGTTACGTGTGTCCAAGGGCAATGCAGGCAGATCCGGCTTTACGGCACCTTGCTGCCAGGCGGCATAACCGAGTGACGGAATCGTTTTCCCAGCATGGGTATGTATTAGGGTGGCACGCCGAAAAACGCCATCCGCGTCTGGCTCGTCGCTGACATTCGCCAGTGAAGTCGCGTTGGTTAACACGGACGGAATCGGTTGCGTCACACGGTCGCGTCCGTAGAAGGCCGAGCCGACGAAGTTGCCAGCGCCGCGGATCGCCGCGCCCAGCGCCTCGTCATCCGCCACGCCGTAGACCGAGGGCTCGGTGAAGAGGATGTCAAACGCCACAACCCTTGCGCCGCCGCGGCGACAGAAGTCGAGCACCGCCGCGTAGATCTCGCGCGGCCATGGCCATGACCAGCCCATCTCTTTCGAGCCCTTTTTCATGATAGGTTGATCACGGAGTTTTACACTTTTGTCGTGTGTAGGTGAGCTGTGGTGGGTGTTGGGTTTTTATCGCCTCGCCCAGG
>JBBRJN010000096.1:0-9014 GCA_038219365.1 Kiritimatiellia bacterium
GCCATGTCATACTCCTTGGCCTCTTCGAGCGCCTTGGCCGCAGCCAGGAACTGACCTTCCGTATAGTTGCCACCGGCCGCAAACATCTGGCGGTACCGGGCGACGCCCTCAGCCCGCAAACCCATCTCGATCAGGCTTGCAGCCAGCATCGGCACCGAATTCTTGGCCTCGTCGGAGTCCGCGTAGTTCTTGCTGAGCTTTTCGAAGGCTGCCTGGGCGTTGGGCACATCCTGAAGAATGGTGTAGATCGTGCCGATCTGTAACTGCGCCTTGGCCGCCAGTTTGCCTTTCGGATACTGCTTCACATAGTCCTCGAAGGCCAGAATCGCTCCCTTGCGGAACACCGGGATTTTCTCCGGCGGATAGGTGAGCTGCGTCAGACACACGGCCTTGGAGAATATCGCCATTTCAAGCATCTGCTCGTTCGTCTTCTTTTCCTGCTCGTTACTCTGGTAAGTGGCCGCTGACTCGGCGAGCATCTTGGCCACACCCCCGAAACTCAGCGTCGCCCGGGTGATCCACAGCGCGGACTCCTTCTGCATCGCCTCGCTGTTTTCGTTGGTGGAAGCGGACCGCGCAAGCTTGACGCCATATTCGCGCTGCGCCTCTGCCAGCCGGAAGCGCCCCACCGCCAAGGCGTGTCCCGGACGATCTTTTTCCGACAACCGCGTGACATAGAAATCGAGAGCCTGTATCTCGTTGGTGCTGTCGTTTTCTTCCTTGTAAACTTGCGTCATCCGGTTAAGCGCATCGAAATAGTAGGGCGAGTTGGTATAGATCTCCGCGATTTGTTTATAATACACTAGTGCGCCCACAACGTTCTTCGCCTGAAACTCGCGCTCGCCAAAACTCATCACAAGCTGGCCCGCCGCATAATGCGTCGGAAAGTTGCGGAAAAACAGCGCATAGGTCTCGCGCTTTTTGTCTTCCATCTTCATCTCGCCGAACCGTTCACCAATGCGCCGCACCTGGTCTCCCGCGTCCTTCATCAGCTTGGCATTGGCGGAGAACCGTTCGGCAAGATACGAAGTCACGGTATCGGCCATCAGCATCGCGTCAGCATCCTTGTCGGAAGACTCGATGTAACAGATCGCCAGATCGCCCAAGGCATTGACGGATTCAAGAGACTCTGGAAACTGGTTGAGCACGAGCAAATACTTCTGAATCGCTTCCTTGAACTGGTTTTGGCTGAAGACCAGCCTCGCTCCAGCAAACTGCATCTGACGGACCTTGGACATTTGCTCAGCGGTCACCGGCGTGCGCAGCTCCGCATTATAGCGGTCTTTGATGAGCTTCCGGATGATCTCCGAGCGCTCGCCCGCTTCGGACGCCCACTGGCTTTCCGGGAAACGGATGAAGACGTTGATAAAATGGGTGAACGCGCCATTGCCCTTCCGCTGCTTGGTCTGCGGATCGCGCTCGCCGAGCAGCAGATCCTTGATGCGGTCGTCGCTGCCCCCCTCCTTCTTCACCTCAGCCATCGCTTCGTTCATCAGCAGCAGCGCGAGCAGATAGCGGCACTGGGGCATCGGGCTCATGCGCAGCAGCCCCTGCGAACCATCTTTGTCCTGATCCCGCAAGGAGTCGTGGATGGTCTTCAGCTGAGGCATGTAATTTTCGACGAGTTCCTGCGCTCCTTTGACGTCGCCGCGCAGCAGGAAGATGTGCGCCTTCATCACGATCGCCTTGCCGAACCAGATGTCCTGTTTCCAGAGCAACTTGTCGATGATTCCCTCGGCTTCTTTCAGCAGCGCCGCCTTCGCCTCTTTCTTCGTCAGGTCAGGTGCCAGCTTCAACATCAGTTCCGCCATGTCGGCATGGATCTGCCGCTCGACCTCCTCCTCCAACGGCACCTTAAAGAGGCGGCGGTAAGCCTCGAGCGCCTCTTGATCCTTACCCAAATAAAGCAGCATTTGCGCATATTTATAGGCTGAATCGCGGTAAAACGGGACCAGCGCCGGCAAAGGCTTGTCTACTTTTTTGAAAAAATCCAGATAGAGTTTGTCCGCTTCCGCATACCGCTGGTAGGCATAGTACGCGTCTGCCATCGCCAAGGTCAGAGCCCAGTACTCCGCGCTATTCTTATCGGCAACCGCATCGACCGCCTTCTTGACGTCTTCGAACTTGCCTTGCGAAAGCAAACCCTGCATCTCGCTGACCTTGAACTGCGCAGCCGCCTCGGGATACAGTTTCTTGGCTTCTGAAATCACCTCGTCGGCGATGTCCGGCATCCGCAGCTGCTGCAGCATTTCGATGTACTTGATCTCTTGACGCAAAGCCCCTTCGCCCGCACCCTCTTGCGCCTGCGCGAAGGCAAGCGGAAGCAGTGCGCATAGCAGAAACGCAAGCCCGAGACCCAAAATCCTGTTGGAGCGCTTCTCATTCATAGTGTGCCCTGTTATACGGTAAGTTACGCGACGGGTCAATTTCAAAGAGTAAAAAAATGAAAAAAACCGAGACCTCTTGTATGCACCCCGTCATTCCCGTTCCTCGTCGCGCACTTGTAACGGCCACTCTCCGCTCCACCCTCCGGGCAAACCCGGTTTGTTTATGCGAAACTGGGCCATTTCGGGGCCACTTTAATCACGGAATCAAAAAAAAACGCGTCCTTCACACTTTGTTGTTGCAGTCCACCCCCCTTTTGATTTAATTTTGACCCTATGCGCCAAACGTGTCATAAGTAAACGTTGAGGTATTTACAATGGGTAAGCTGCTGCGAGTGTTGGTTATCATCATCCTGGTTCTGAGTGTTGTGTCCCTGCTTTTTGCATACAAACTGTTTGGAAAGCAGGAACTCCTGACGAAAAGGAGCAGTGTGTTAGAGGAACAAGTCGTCAAGTTGGCCAAGACCATCGAAGCCGCCGACGCTGCCGACGCCGCCGCTCCGGATGTTAAGAAGGACATCTCGGAGGTCGGGGACCGTGTCATCGATAACCCGGACAAGGAGTCTGTACTTGAAGGCTATGCGATCAAGCTGGAACAGCAGAATCTTCCGACCATCGACTTCGGCAGCACCGAGAAGCGTATCCAGCTCCGCCACTATTTTGCGGTGGGACCGGACGGGCAGCCCATCATCGACCCGCTGGACAACAAGCCGGCCATCAAAGGCCCGGGGTCGATGCAGGAGTTGCTTGATCTGATCTTTGACCGGGCCAAAGCCCAGCAGGCCTCGTTGAACAAGACGCGCGCCGAACTCACGAAGATGCGTGAGAAGGCCACCTCGTTCGTCGAAGAGATCAATAAGTTGAAGTCGGAAGGCCGCGTCGTCAAGGTCGAAGTGAAGACCTGCCGTGAACAGGTCTCCACGCTCACAGGAGAGAAAGAGGCGCTCGATAGCCGTGTTGCCAAGCTCACCTCTGAGAAGAAGGAACTTTCCGCTGAGGTAGCCGATGCCAAGAACGAAGTCGAGCGCCTCAATGAGACAAAAGTTACGCTGACCGAAGATCTCGCCAAGGCCAAAGAGGCAAACGAGGAGTTGAAGAAGCGCATGCGCGGAGATGGCAACGCCCGTCAATCCCAAGATGCGGGCGTCGCGTCCGTCAGTTCGCTCTCCGCCGGTGACAAGGGCAAAGTCATCGAAGCAAACGATGACCTTAAGTTTGTGATCATCGACTTCAGCAATGACGCCGTGACCGAAATGATCGGAGCCGAACGCCAGAATGCCTTGCCGCAGCTTGAGATGAACGTCCGCCGCACGGGACGCCAGAGCGCCGCCGGCGAATTCGTGACCCGCATCAAGTTGCGTCAGATCGTACGTGGTAAGAACCTGGTGGTCGCCGACATCCTGAGCGACTGGCAGCAGGCTCCAGTGGAGAAGGGCGATGTCGTTTTCTTCTAAACCGCTGCTCGTGCTCCTCGGCGTCGCCGCACTGCTGACCCTACTTAGCACAACGGGTTGCATGTCCGACACCCCCACGGAAACTGACATGCCGTGGTCCGCGCCCGCCGCGTGGGAAGGCAGCATGCCACTCCCCGGTGGGTTTATGGACCGGTACCAATAATGTAAAGCGCCTCTTCCTCAGCGAAGGGGCGCTTTTTTTTATCCTCGCCCTGCTCAACGGAGACACCACACATGACGCCCGTATTTTACATCGGCATCGACGTAGGCGGCTCGCACATCACGTTGGACTTGGTCCACGCCAAGACCTTCGAAATGCTCCCTGGCAGCACGGTGCGCGAGCCTCTCGACACCCATGTGAACCCCTCCGCCATTCTCGACGTCTTCGAACACGCCATCCGCGCCTGTGCCGACAAGGTCGGCCCCGCCGCCGTGAAGGGCGTCGGCCTCGCTATCCCCGGCCCCTTCACCTACGAGGAGGGTGTCTGCCGCATCACCCCTTTCCAGAACAAATACGAGCAGATGTTTGGCGTCAACTTCCGTCAGGCCCTCAGCAACGCACTCGACTCCGCCGCCAAGCCCGTGGTCTTCAATAACGATGCGGCCTGCTTCGCCCTCGGCGAGTATTTCCGCGGCGGCGCGCAAGGTTTCAAACGGCCCGTCGTGGTCACCCTCGGCACCGGCTTCGGAGCCTCGTTCCTCAAAGAGGGCCGGCCACAGACAACGGGGGCCGACGTCCCGAAGGATGGCGAGCTCTGGCATGTGCCCTACAAAACCGGCATCGCGGATGACTTCTTCTCCACCCGCTGGCTCGTGGGCGAGTGGAAGCGGCTCACCGGCCAGACCGTCGCTGGCGGCAAAGAGATCGCCCATGCAGCGCTCGCCGGCGACACGCACGCCAAGCAGGTTTACCGCACCTTCGGCGAAAATCTTGCCGAGTTCGTCTCGCCTTGGCTCGTAAAATTTGGCGCGGACGCCTTCGTCATAGGCGGCAACATCGCCCGCGACTGGGACCTCTACGTGCCTGCCCTCGAGGCCGGTCTCGCCGCGCGCGTCCCCAACGGAATCGCCGTCAAGCCCTGCGAACTCGGCGAGCAGGCCCCGATTTACGGTGCCGCGCTGGCCCTCACCCTCGTCGATCCCGCCAGCGTCACCGCCGGGCTCCTGCCCCCCGGCTTCAAAGGCCTCGGCGCCTTTGTCGCACAGTTGTCCACGCAAAAGCAGGTCTTGCTCGACGGCCCCGCCACCACGCCTTGGAAACCCCTGGTGGCGGCCCTTGACCAGGCCCTGCGCGCCGCTGGCAAAAAGACAGTCTGGTTCGATGTCAACGCCGCCCGCACGGAGAGTGGCTTTGACGCCGACAACCTGAAAAACATCCGGCCCGATGCCCAAGCCGACCTCTGCGTCGTCGCGGGGTGTGGCGCGTCGCAGGTCCCTTGGCCCGCGGCCGCGAAAATCACCGTGGGCTGAAAAGCGCTAAGCGTTTATGCGAAGGAGATCCGATGAACGTTTTCACTGCCGCCGCCACGCTTCCATTCCTCTGCTTCCTGGCGGCAACCCCGACGCTTGCCGTCGAGTCCCCTCCCCGTCCGCCCAACATCGTTTTCATCTTGGCCGATGACCTCGGCATCGGCGACGTCGGCTGCTTCAACACCGCATCGAAAATCAAGACGCCAAACCTCGACCGCCTCGCCACGCAGGGCATGCGCTTTACCGATGCCCACAGCCCTTCCGCAGTCTGCACACCGACACGCTACGGGATTCTCACGGGGCGCTACGCTTGGCGTACCCGCCTGCAAAATGGCGTGCTTTTCGGCCTCAGCGCACCGCTCATCGCTCGCGACCGGCTCACGGTCGCCTCTCTGCTCAAGGCCCAAGGCTACCATACCGCCTGTTTCGGCAAGTGGCACCTCGGGCTCGGCTGGGCCGGCAAAACAACCGATGACCCGCTCCTGAAAAACGGCGAGGTGGACTACACAAAGCCCCTCTCGGACACGCCTCTCACGCACGGCTTCGATACCTTTTTCGGCATCGCGGGCTCGCTTGACATGCCGCCGTATGCCTTCATCGACAACGACCGCGTCACGGCCCTGCCCAGCGAAATCACCGGCGAGGGTGGGCGCAAAGGGCCCACGGCCCCGGGGTTCTCCGCCCCGGCCGTCTTGCCTGAGATCACGCGCCGCGCAGTCGCCTATATCGCCGACCGCGCCCTCGACGCGAAAGCCGGCCAGCCCTTCTTTCTCTACCTGCCGCTGAATGCCCCGCACACGCCCGTCGTGCCGGTTGCGCCTTGGAAACGCGAGCACCCGCTCGGCAACTATGCCTGCTTCGTGGAACAGGTGGACGACACCGTGGGCCAGGTACTGGCCGCTATCGACGCGCAGGGCCTCGCCGGACAAACCCTCGTGATCTTCACCAGCGACAACGGCTTCGCCCCCTATGTCGGCATCGTCGAAGGCGACGAACGCGGCGCGGGCAAGGGCGGCGTCAAGGCCTTGGAGGCAAAGGGACACTTCCCCAGCGCGAATTATCGCGGCTACAAGAGTGAGCTGTGGGAAGGCGGTCACCGCGTGCCTTTCCTCGCGCGCTGGCCCGGCACGATCAAGCCCGGCACAACCTGCGCCGGCCTGATCGGGCTGAACGACTTCATGGCCACCGCCGCCGAACTGACCCGGGCACCGCTACCTGCCGCCGCCGCAGAGGACAGCCTCAGCTTCCTGGGCCTGCTGCGCGGCCAGACGGCGGGACGAGAAAACATGATTCTACACAGCCTCAACGGCCGTTTCGCCATCCGCGAAGGCCGGTGGATCCTGCTGGCCTGGCCCGGCTCGGGCGGCTACTCCGACAACCGCAAGAAGGGCGACACCACTCCTCCGCTCGCCACGCTGCCGCCCTGCCAGCTCTATGACCTCGCCAGCGATCCGGCAGAGGCCAAGAATCTCGCGGACGCCCATCCCGAAATCGTAAAGCGGCTCACGGGCCTGCTTGAAAAACAGGTGGCCGACGGACGCACCACGCCCGGAGCGCCGCAGCCCAACGACGTGCCCGTCACGCCGCTCAGTGGAGTTCGTCGGTAACGGGTGGAATGTACTCCATCCCCTCGCGGTGATCGATGACACTGATCTGCTTCCAGACACCTGAGCGCCAACGCCACCAGAAGCCGATCGCCAGCACCGAGATGTAGGCCGCCAGCCAGACCCACAGCGTGAGGATTCCGTGGCCCAGATGCAGCAGCAGCACCGTGCCGGGTATAAGGATCAGCCAGCCGCCCAACACCATGTAAATCATCACGAAACGGGTGTCACCCGCGCCTTTCAACGCGCCGCTGAAGACGATCGACACGGCGTCCAGCATGCCCCAGGCCGCCATCAGCAAGAGCATGGACCGGCCAAGCGTCAGGAGTTCCTCCGCTGAGAACGCGGCGCTCTTCGGACGGAACAGCGCGAAATAAAATTTCGGCATGAGGATGAACGTCAGGCCGATCACGGCCATGTAGATCCACGCCATTTTCATGGCGGTATAGGCGGCGCGCTCGGCCGCTTCAGGGCGGTGTCCGCCCTGGTGCTGTCCCACGACCGTAGCGGCCGCCATGCCGAAGCCCAGCAAGGGCGCGAAGGCCAGATTATTGATGCTGAACGCGATGTTGCTCGAGGCCAGCGCCAGTTCTCCCAGACGTCCGGTGAGCATGATGAAGAGCGTGAACGACCCGATGTCCATCAGCAGTTGGAACCCTGACGGTGCGCCGAAATGCACGATGCGCCGCATCAGCGGGAAGTCGACTTTCAGCACAGTGGGATAGCCCATCGACCGCACGATCTTCTCGCAGGCGAAAACAGAGAGCTGTAGAAAAAAGGTGAAGAAGCCCGAGATGATCGTCGCGTACGCCGCACCCGCAATTCCCATTTCCGGGAGGCCCCAGTGCCCGAAGATCATGGCATAGTTCAGCACAATGTTCGTCAGGCAGCCGACTGTGTTGGCGACCATGTTGACCTGGGTACGCCCAACGCCCATGAAAAACCCGCCGACCGCAGCGTTGAGGGGCACCATGACCCCGCCGGCCATGAGCACGATAAAATAGGTCTTCTCGGCGGCCATCACCTCCGGCACATGCCCGCCCAAGGTCAGCAGCCAGCACCCGAGCGGGATCAACGCCAGGATGAACGGCCACGACACCAAGGCCAGCCACAGCCCCTGAATGGTTGAAAGGACGCTGCCGCGGGCGTGCTTCGCGCCGTGATACTGCGCGGCGAACGTGCCCGCGTAACCGGCCAGCGCCTGAAACAGGCAGACGAAGGAGTGCGCCAGCGCACCGGCCGGCAAGGCGGCCTGGATGGTCACGCTGCTGTAGCGTGAAAGAAACACACGGTCGCAGAACTGCATGATGGTGAAAGACCCCATGCTGAGAATCAGTGGAGCCGCGATCCGCCACATCTCCCGGTATCCGCCCGGGAGCGGCGCACTCTCTGGGGGCCGCGTCACGGCACGATGTCCAAGTCGTTTCGCACGTAGTCGCGCACCGCGTCTTCTAGCGGCATGAACGCGTGACGGCAGCCGGAGGCGTGCAGTTTGCGCGTGTCGGCCTCGGTGAAGTACTGGTATTTGTCGCGCAGATGGGCGGGCATATCGACGAATGAGATAATGGGGTCGCGCCCCATAGCCGCGTAGACCGCAGTCAGCAGGTCAAGCCACGACCGGGCTTTCCCGGAGCCGCAGTTGAAGAGGCCGGAGACCTCGGGGTGGTCGTGGAAGAAAAGCGTGACGGCCACGGCGTCCTTGACATATACGAAATCACGCACCTGTCCGCCGTCCGTATAGTCCGGCCGGTGCGAACGGAAAAGGGAGAATGACCCCTTCTCGCGGATTTGATGGTAGGCTTTGTGAACCACCGAACGCATCTCGCCCTTGTGTCCCTCACCCGGACCGAAAACATTGAAATACTTGAGTCCGACAATGCGGTCCAGCCAGCCCGCACGCAGGGCGATGAGATCGAATTTCTGCTTTGACCAGCCATAGAGGTTCAGCGGTTGCAGGCTAGGCGTCACGGCATCCTCATCACAGTACCCCAACTCGCCGCCGCCGTAGGTCGCGGCACTGGAGGCGTAGATGAAACGCGTGCCGTTGGCGAGACACCACTCGCAGAGTTCCCGCGTGGTGTCTGTATTATTGTCGTCGAGGT
>JBBRJN010000097.1:0-8977 GCA_038219365.1 Kiritimatiellia bacterium
GATGCGAACAAGGATAACAAGCTCCCGTTTCAAGGTAACCGAATCAAGCCCCGGTCCGCGAAAAAGGTGAGCCCCGACATCAATGACCGCGAGAAGGCGGATAAGAAAAAGAGTCAGCTCGAGGAGCGGGCGAGTGACAAGCAGATGGAGGAGCTGGATAAGGCGGAGAAGAAGGCCAAGCAATCCAAGCCGAAGGACGAGGATGTCGCCAAGGAAGAGGCTCGGACCAAAGCGTTTGACGAGGCCTTTGCCATGATCAGTAAGAAGATGGGGGACAAGTTGGGCCGTCCCGTGGAAAGCATCGGCCTTGTGCTGGGTGCCGACCCTAAGAAAGAGGGCGAGAAGAAGGAAGAGCTTAAGAAGGACGAGAAGAAAAAGGAAGAGCCCAAGAAAGACGAGAAGAAGAAAGAAGAAAAGAAGTAAGGGTTAAATCAGGATTTTCAGGGAGGTTCATGAGGTTTGAGAAGAACTTTGTGAACCTTCTCTGTTTTTGAAAGGGATAAGCGACATGCACGCGAAAATAGTGACATGGACAGTGAAAAAGCCGACGCGCGAAGTGACCTCCTTTTTGGCGCGTCCCGCCTTTGCGCCAGAGGCAGAAGCCGCAGCCGCAGCGCTGCTGGCCGATATTCGGATGCGCGGCGATGCGGCCGTTGTTGCGGCCGCGAAACGGTTTGACGGAGCCGCGTTGAAAGCCTCCGAACTGCGCGTCACTCCCGATGAAATCAAGGAGGCCGTCAAGTCGGTTTCTGCGCGCGTCAAACGTGCCGTCAAAGACGCCCATACGCGTGTGACGCGCTATGCCGAGGCCGGTTTGCGTGAGCCGTGGCACCTGCGTACGCCGCGCGGCGGGTATACGGGCGAATTCTACTCCCCCATGGATCGCGTCGGCGTCTACGTGCCCGGTGGAACCGCGCCGCTCGCGTCGACGGCAATCATGACCGTGACGCTCGCAAAGGTCGCCGGAGTGAAAGAGATCGTGGCCTGCACGCCGTGCGGGAAGGACAAGACGGTGAACCCTGTGCTGCTCTTTGCGCTCAAGCTTGCGGGCGTCAGCGAGATCTACAAAGTGGGTGGCATCCAGGCGATCGGCATGATGGCGTTCGGGACGCAGAGCGTCAAGCCTGTGCAGAAAATCGCGGGGCCGGGTAATGCGTATGTGACGGCGGCGAAGCGTCAGGTCTATGGCTTTGTGGGGATCGATCAGGTGGCCGGGCCGAGCGAAATCGCGGTGCTGGCTGACGACTCTGCCAATCCCGCGTGGGTTGCGGCTGACCTGCTTTCACAGGCCGAGCATGGCAGCGGCCACGAAAAGGCCCTACTGGTGACCTCTTCCCAAGCGTTAGCCGAAGCGGTCTGCGACGAAATCGCGTGGCAGACGCCCAGCCTCTCGCGGGCCGCCTTGGTGCAGCGCGTGCTTGACCAGGACGGTATTCTTCTGGTGGTTGTTCCGGACCTCAAGCAGGGCATGGAACTGGTGAACCGTTTCGCGCCCGAGCACTTCGAGATCATGACGCGCGACGCGCGTTCGTGGGTGAACGAGGTGCGGGCGGCTGGCGCGGTGTTCGTCGGACCTTGGACGCCCGAAGCGGCCGGAGACTTTGTGGCTGGGCCGAGCCATGTGCTGCCCACTGGCGGCGCGGCACGCATGTTCAACGGGCTTACGGCTGATGATTTCCGTCGCCGTCACAGCTTCGTCGAATTCACGGAAGAGGACTTAGCCGAGACGTGCGCCTCGATTGCGATATTCGCTGAGGTTGAAGGCCTTGACGCGCACGGACGCGCGGCCACGATCCGCTTTGGCACTCGTCACTAACCTAAAGCTCCCGGTCTATCGTGGATCTTTTGACGTAACACCCTCACGAACGGGAGTGGAGATGAAAGACCGGCTGGACACATTGTTGGTGAAGGCGGGGCTGGCAGAGAGCAAAGAGCTGGCCCAGCGCCTGATCATGGCGGGAGAAGTGCGCGTGGCAGGGCAGGTGGCGACCAAAGCGGGCCACAAGTTTCCTGATGATTCGTTGCTTGAGGTCGCCGCGCGGCCGCGATTTGTGAGCCGCGGTGGCGATAAGCTCGAAGGCGCGTTCGCGGCCTTCCCGGAATTCGATGTGACGGACAAGGTTTGTATCGATGTGGGCTCCTCCACCGGAGGGTTTACCGATTGCCTGTTGCAGCACGGCGCGGTGCGTGTGATCGCGGTTGATGTCGGCAAGGGGCAGTTGCATTGGAAGATGCGGCAGGACCGGCGCGTGCATGTCATGGAGGGATTCAACGCGCGTTACCTGCGTCTGACCGACCTGCCGCAACAGCCGCAGATGGGCGTGACCGACGTTTCCTTTATCTCGCTGAAACTCATCTTGCCGCCCATGTCCGACGTGTTGTCGCCCGGCGGCGAGATCATCTCGCTCATCAAGCCCCAGTTCGAGGCAGGCCGCGAGAACGTGCCTGGCGGTGTGGTGCGCGACCAGTCTGTGCGCGAGGCTGTCGTGGAAGGGATCAAGACGTTCGGGACGGAGTCGCTGGGACTTACGTGGCTCGGCTGCGTGCCGTCGCCCCTGCTCGGTCCCGAGGGGAATGTTGAGTTTCTGGCCTGGTGGCGAAAGAAAGGGTAGCGTCATTTCTCCGGAGGGGGGAAGTGAAGGTCGAAGCGCTTGATGTTTTTGGTTTCGGGGTCGACCAGCAGCAGAACGCGTGAAACATAGTCGGGCGGGTTTTGCAACTCCCAGTAGGTCTCGCCGTCTTCCGAAATCTCTTTGACCACGACAGGGTCGGTCATGGGAAGGGTGAACTTGTCGCGTGCCATCTGCACCGCCTCGCGCAGTTCGACCGGGACCTGGGCGAGAAAGTTCATGGTTTTGATCTTGCCCTTTGTGCCGCTTTTGGTGAGGTAGCAGTCGTCGCTGATGAATTTCCAGCCGTACATCGACTGCGCGTCGCGCTCGAGGAAGGCGAGTGTCTTGTCAGCGCGGTCATTGTTGGTGAGTTGCGTGTAGGTCTTGATGATCACTCTTCGCACGCGCTTGTGCTCCTCCATCTTATTCTTCTCAAGTTGCGTGGCCAGAGTGAACGAAAGCGTTCGGGCTGTGTTCGTCGGGGCATTCTTGGCGTCAATCCAGACGAGGTCCAGCGGGGAAAGTTTTGCGCGGCTGGTAGAGATCGTCGATCCGTCGGCCCGCTTGATGAAGACCTTGCCTTCATCCTCTTTGACGAAGGATCCGTCGATGGTATTGCCATTGATGGAGGTCCATGTACGCGCGGGAAACGAGGCCGGCTTTTCCTGTGCTGACACGGGGAGCAGCCCAGAGAACCAGAGAGCAGCGACGCACCACGACACCGTCAACGTCACGCGGGAGAGGGGTGAAGAAGGTTGCATAAAAAGCCTCCGTGCGGCAGACGCCTGAGTGCGTTCGTTTACTTCTTTTTCTCGGTTTGCTTGACCGGTTTAGGTCCGCTGATCGGCACAAATTTCTTTTCCTCACCTGTCTTGCTACCTGCCCATGATTTTCCATCGAACCCCTTGGTACCGGCGGCCGCAGTGATCTTCACCTCGTCTGCGAGTCCGTTCTCTTCGATCTTCACGTCATCCACGTAGAGGTAGCCCTCGTTGCACTTGTCTACGCCCGTGGCGTCGAGCGCCATGATCTTGAGCATCAGCCAATCGCAGTTCTCGAGGTGCCCCTGCTGCAACTCGGAGCGGCCCTGGGTGGGGATCACACGCTCGACGCGTTTCCATTGGGTTGGCACGCAAGAGAACTCGCCGGTCTCGGCGCTGTTGAAGTAGATCACTTGAAAACGGACCTCCTCGCGCAAGTCGCCGAAAGCGGGATTGTTACTCTTGACGGCTTTCGGGTGCCAGCGGTAAGCGATGGGATAGATGCGGCATTTTGGCCCCGGCCCGCCCTTGACGCCGATCGAACGTGCGGAGAGCGAGATCTTATATTTTTTCTTAGGGTCGAAACGGATCGGAGCCGTATAGACTTGCACGCCCCAATTGATGCACACGTCGTGGTTCGAGGCATCGAGGCGCATCACGTGGGGACGCATCGAGGCCTTGTCCGCCACCACTGAAACGTACGTGTGGTTTTTCATGTACCATTTGTTATGGTCAAACACGTAGAGCCAGTGGTTCAGCGGATCCGTGGCATCGTCGAAGTGGCCGTTCTGGAGGAGGTTGGCGGACGGCTCAGCTTTCTGCGCGACTGCCGTCATGCTTGCGCAAGCGAGAGACAGGGCGACGACGGTCAAAAAGGGTTTTACGAGCAACATGGGGTCTCCTTCCTACAGGGAATACGGTTCTTACGCCATATTTTTTAATTTTCTGGAAATCCATTCTATCGCTAACAGGGCGATCAGGCAAGCGATGACGAACGGGTTCTGCCACAAAGAACGGTATTCGAGTTTGCGCTCGCGGTGTTCGGTGACGCGCAGGTCCTGAAGCGCGGCGTCAAGCTCCTCCGGCGTGCCATAGCGTCCGCCGCTGGAGCGGGCGAGCGCTTTGAGAACCTTCTCGTTGATGGGTTTGAGCACCATCTCTTGCGAGGTTGCCCTGACCGTGAAGAGGCAGGGCGCGGACTCGATCTTCTTGCCGTCGATCTCCACCGCCGCGACGGCCTTGTAATTGCCGGGCTCGCTCGGGGCGAATTCGGCCACGTAACCGGGAATTTCCGCACCACCCGAAGCCTGGATGTTGCGGCCGGCCATCGCGAGCGGAATCACACGGTCGGAAGGGGTGGTGATCTCGCAGGCGACTTTCCACGTCTTGCGCGTTTCAGAGGCAGGAATCACGAGGCGGCTCTGCAGAATGGCGGGGTCACCGACCGCAATGGTGCCGGCATCGGTAAAAAGTTCGAGGTGGTACTTGTCCAAATCGCTCTCCGAGGGCGACATCCACTGGACGATCTGCCGCCAGAACTTCTGGTAAGGTTTGTCGTTGCCGGGCTGCATGACCCACCGCCAGAGCGAATCGGTGAGCACGGCGAGCACTTTGCCTTGACCATAGACGCGCGAGACGAGGATGGGCTGGCGTCCGTTGTCGGTCTGTGCGTCGGCCAGCGCGAAGGCACCGCCCGATAGGGTGGCACCGGTGAAGACCGAGAGGACGGGCGGCAGTTCGGCCGGCATTTCCTGATTGTTCGCGAGTGCCGGATGGGCGCGGCCTTCCGCTGTCCAGGCCACGGAGAACTTGCCTTCGACGGCCGGTGCGCCGGCGCGTGTGAAGGGCAGGAGTTTACTGAGTTCGGTTTTGCTGATGCCGTTCTCGCCCCAGAGTTTCTGGCCTCCGAGAAGGATCAGGCTGCCGCCTTTTTCGACAAATTCGAGGATGGTGCGACAGTGTTCAGGGGAGATTGCTTCAGAGTCAAAATCGCCGAGGATGATGATCTTGTTGAGGCGGAGCTGGTCGAGCGTGAGGTCGAACGTGAGCCCTTGGCGGTCGCCATACGCGATCCACTCCTTGGTGCCGGGCACCTTGCGGTTCGGCAACTGGAAGAAGGCGAGCGGGGTGATGTCCTTATTGGCGAACAGGGTGCGGGTGAGGTGCTTGCTCTCGAAGCGCGGCACGTCTTCCAGAAAGAGCACGCGGTTTTTGGCGTCCAAAACGTCCACGGCCACGACCATCTCGTTGTCATTGGTCTGCACCTCGCCGGACAGCAGCGGGATGCGCACGGTATAGGTCTCGGTGGCGACTTCGGGGTGGGGAAGTTTGAACTGCACATCGCGGCTGCCGCCTTCGGGCGGCAGCTGGACCGCGATTTTTTCGATCTCTTTGCCGGCTTTGAGCAGGATCACGGGGAACGGCTCGCCTTTACCGCCTTGTCCAGCGATTGTCACCGACATGGCCGTGTCCCAGCCGACGATGGCGCGGCGCGGCGTATCCACGTTTTCTACCCGCATGTCAGGCTTGTCGTCCGCGATGCCAGGCTTCTCGAGCTGGGCGACGTAAAGCGGCGCGGGCCAACTCGTCTCGGACCAGGTGTCTTTCTTCTCTCGCGTGTCGATCGCATCCGAAAGCACGAGCACGCCCGCGAGTTCCTGGCCGCGCAGGCGCTCGAACAGGCGGTTCAGGCTGAGGTTGAGGTGCGAAGACTTGCCATCAGGCTTCAGTGTCTTGAGCTGGTCAAAGGCGATCGGCGTGTCCAAATCGGCATGGAACGGGTAGATCTCCATCATGCACTTGGCCCTGATGGCCTTGGACCAGGACATGTCGAGCAGGGCCATCGCGGATTCCCAGCGGGTACGTCCCGCCGTCTCGTCGGCGCTCTGGCTCATGGATCCCGAGATGTCGAGCAGGACGATGAAGCGAGGCTTGATGACCTCGGTGAGGGCGCTCTTTTTCCCCGGCAGCAGCAGAACCCAAAAGAGGCCCAGCAGGAAAAGCACGCGCAGGCCTGCGAGGCCCAGACCCACCGCGTCGCGTGGCAAGTAGCGCCACACGGCATAAGCGACGGCGAGCAACGAGACCAACAGCGCGAGCGCCAGCATGCTGCCCGGGACACTGTGTTCAAAAATCCATTCGGCGGTAGGCATAAAAAGGAGGAGTTAAAAGTTTGGAGTTAGGAGTCGGGGGAACGGGCTGATCATGAAGTCACGACCTTTCCGGCAAGGTCGACTCTCATCTTTTCGGTCGCTCCGGTCTGTGAGCGCAGGGTGCGGTTGGCTATCCACCACTCGAGCAAGGAGAGGAGCAGGGCGATCCAAAGGAAAATTTCAGCGAGCGAACGGCCGTTACGGTACTCGTCGATGAGGCGGGTCAGTTCTTCGGGGTCCTTGGCGGTCAGGAACCGCTTAAATCCCGTCCATTCGGTTAGCTCTTGCGGGGTCGCCGGCGTCAGCAGCGATTCGAAGCGGTCGGTGTTGACAGCCAGCGCCGGCTCGGGTTGCGCGGCTCCGGATTTGGCACGCGTGTAGATGCCGGGCTCGGTCAGGCTCTCGATGACGAACATCCTGTTGCCGCTATCCTTGATGGTCAGCTGAGCGCCTGAAGGCATGACAATCACATCGTTGTCGCGGTAGTTGGGAATGGCTTCGTTCACCGGGATGTTTGAGCCAAACGTCAGGTGAGTGGGCTGCACCGAGGCACCCGCGCCTTGACGGATAAGCTGGTGCACAACCGGCAGGAAGAAAGCCGTGAGCGGGAAAGTGCTCCAGTCGCGGTTGGCGGCGATTGAGAACATGAAGACGCGGCCGCGTCCGACGGCGCGTCCCATCATGAACGGCACGCCGTCACCCGCTGTGATCAGCACGGCCGCATTCTCTTGGAGGTCGCCGAACGTCAGGACCCGCTTGAGCGCCACGGTGGGGACCGTGCCCGGCGGCAGCGAGAGATTGAAGTTGACGACTTGGTCCTTCTGGTTCGGAATGCGTTTGAGCGGGCGGGCGGCCTGTTCGACGGGAATATCCGCGGTTCCCTTGGGCTGGGCGGGCAGGATTTTCATCTCGGTGTAGGCCGCAACATCGGCGCGGTCGCCCGGGAAGACGACGACGACACCCCCGTTTTTGGCATACTCTTCAATGCGCATCACCGACTGGCCGGTGAGCGGGAAGACGTCGCACAGAAAAACGGCCTGATAGTCGCGCAGGTCGATCGCGTCGAGCTCCGCAGCATCGACCTGCTTAACGCTGTCGTCAGCCGCGCCGGGGGCGAGGGCCGCCTTGAGGTAACGCGTGGATTCCTTCGGTCCGGCAATGAGAACGGGCAGTTGCTTCTGGACGCGGAGCAGGAACTGAAACTGGTCGTCATCAGGCAGGGCATCCTGCGGCGTGGTGATCTGAGCGATATGGACGCCGGGCTCCAGTCCCCCAAGAGAGAATTCGAGGGAAGATTCCGCGTTCGCATCGGTTGTGAGGCCTCGGCTGCCGCGCTCTTGACCGTCAACGGCGACGGCGACGGTGACTTGCTTGGCCGCGCCGGTGCGTCCGACGCGCACGTTGAGACGTGCGCTCTGGCCGGCAAGCAAGAGGGAGGGGGAGACTTTGACATCGATGGGACAGGTGTTTTCGGGCTGTTGCGCGCCAGCCAGTAGGGCGAAGAACGAGACTTTATCGCGCTGCTCGCGAGAAATCTTGGCTTTGTCGTCGCCAGTTTGCTCCTCTTTTTTGGCGGCATCACGAAAGCCCTGCCACGGTACTGCCTGGCCGTCGGTCAGGATATAGATTTCGCGCTCGCGGCGGCCTTCCTGCTGCTCAAGCGCTTTCAAAGCCAGCGCGGTGGTCTCGTCAAGCTTGGAGGACCCGGGCTGGCAGGTCAGCGCGCGGATTGCCTGGATGACCGTGGCGTGCTCGGTGGTCGGCTTTTCGATAACCGGGATCGGCGTGTCGGCCGCGACGTAGACGCAGACGCGGTCGCCGGAAAAAAGGCCTTCGATGATTCCGACGGCGGCTTCTTTACTGATCTCCCAAACCTTGCCGCGGTCCAGCTCGTAATTCATGCTGTACGAGGCGTCGAGCACGATGGCGATGTCGCGGCGCGTACGGGTGAGCCAAGACCCGCCGGCGGTGGTGCGCAGCACGGGCAGGGCGAAAGCGAGGCCGAGCATGAGGAGCAGGAGCGTGCGGAGCAGCCAGAGCAGGATGTTCTCGAACCGCACACGGCTGGAAGAGCGTTTTTGAGCGGCTTTGAGAAAACGCAGGGTCGGGAAGGGCGTGACCACGGTTTTACGTCGCTGGAACATGTGCAGCATCAGCGGGATCGCGGCTGCTGTCAACGCCCAAAGGAACATTGGATTTGCAAAAACTAACATGGGGAATGAAAAGAGAAGTTAGGAGTTAGGAATAAGGAGTTAGGGGTTAGCGCGACATGCGTTTGCGTTCCTCGAGGTAGGCGCGGACAAAGGTGTCCACGGGCTCATCCGTCTTCACGAGGCGGTAGTCCACTTTCATTTCGGCGCACGTTTTACGGTAGGTTTCGATGAAAGCCCCCATCAGATCCTTGTACTCTTTGGCCATCGTACGCGGATCTGCGATCATGCGTTCACCCGTT